>JBJTRR010000796.1:0-4534 GCA_046076185.1 bacterium
CGTAAGTCTGAGTAGGCAGCATACAAAAATCTACAGGGCATGGGAAGTCCAGCTGTAGTATTAGACGAAACACAACATTTGTATCGCACCCCTGTGAACAAATCGTTGCCTGCAGAAATCCTGCCACATTTTCTTAAGATATTGGCCAAATACGTTGACCGGAAAAGCAGCACGCAGGACCAGAAAATTGACAACTATTTTTATGAGGTCCAGGCAAGTAATAGCCATTTAGCAGTAGATTCGAAGTGGCCAGTATTCTCCCGACTTTTATTCTCCCATGCTCGTGCATCCCGACACCTTACGTGCAAAGATGCTTATTTGCAAATCGGTCATCCAGCAAATCAGAACTGTTGGATTCTCTTCAGTTGATTTACACTTTAATTGTAATAACATCTTGAAAAAAGGTGTCTGGCTGTCGTAATCGCAGCGAGAGTGTCTGCCCCTTTTTCCGAAAAAGGAACATTAAACGGCCCTGCTCTTGCTTCTTACCCCACTAAGCACATCAAGAGAGTGCCATTTGCATCAGAATCATCTTGAATGTTGACCTTCGTTGCCAAAACCATTGAGATGGTCGTTAGACTCTGGCTCAGATTCGAATGAGACCCGGAAGTCCAAAAACTCGGCTTTTCAAAGTTAATAGGGTTTAAATATCTCTGGTTACAAAAACTTTGAGCTGTATTTTATTATCAAAACTTGACCTTTAACTTTACCCTCCGTAGAATTAAATGTTCCGATAGCTCTGGCAAGAGGTTTGCAATCGATCAACAAACGCAAACTTTTCTTCCAGGCTGACCTGATCTAACCCAACATGTTTCTACACAAATACTTACAACGAGACCAGATCAACTATGCTGATAACTTTTTCAGAAGTTTTTGACAAGCTGACATCGCCGAAGACCTATTCTATTAATGACTACAAACCGCACCAGATCGAAGAAGTGATGGTGGCGGTGTGGCGTTGGCCCGGCATGGTTGCCCTGAAGCCGGGAAGCCGACTGATTGTGACGGGCAAATACCAAAAAGCCAGCCCGATTACATTTTCACTGCGAACCCATTCTGACTACGGCAAATTTCTGGATCTCTTCAACAAAACCGTTTTGCCTATGCAACTGGCTGCCCCAGGGCAAATCTGGCGTGTAGAAATTCCGGTCGAGGAGATGCAACCCATATTCAGGCCAGGGCAAAACCCGCTGGGTGCCCTGCTATTCAACATCTCAATTTACACTAATGAACCAGCAGGCCTTGAGGTGAATTCCATCGAACTTAAGCCGCCCGGCTGACCCGCATTTTGAACCACAGCCTCCTATAAACCCATAGCCTGAGGGCTTCAGTCGAACGCCTGACTGAAAACAAGATTTCTCTCACCCTGAACTAAACCACCCTGATTCGCACCGATTGAAAGCTGAGTATTGCACCATGACCCGACCATTCTCTCTATTGGCCTCACTGTTTTCTTCCCGTTCAGCCTCCAAGGCACAAAAAGCCCCAGTTGCCGGCCGCCGCGCGACAAAGTTTTTGCGGGAGGCCCTGCTTGATCTTCTGGAAGAGCGGGTGCTGCTGGCAGACATCACGATTTCAACGCCTGCGGATCTGACCCAGTATTTCACAAGTGCAAATAACACTTATACTATCGACGCCGGTAAGGATACGGTCACGATCAGCAGTGGAATTACCTTGTCGACAGCTAACGGCAGCGGTGTGGCAGGCGATATTGTCATTACCGGAGGGACGATCAATATCGGTGCCAATGTATCGATGATAACCGATGCCGGCGGGAACAACCCATCCGGCAATATCGAGATTACCGGCAAGAACATTGAAATCGGTGATAACGTTATCATCAGTGCTAACGGAACAACCGATACTTTTGATGGATCGATCTCGATCTCTGCCGAGAACGAACCGTTACTGACATTTGGTCTTAATGCTTGGATGCAGATTGAAGATATCATCCAATTAATCCGCAGAGATCAATCAGCCACAATTGATGTAGGGGCCGGTTCGAAGATTGTGGGTGGCGCGGTTTCGGTTCAGGCCACTAGCGGGAACCCCCTTAAACGGGAGAATTGGACTACCCTGTCCGGAAGTCTCATAAGTGTTATAGGAGCATTGTCAGGTCATCCTAATCCATTTTCGATACCGGTCGCATTACAGTCATGGTCGCCAAAATCAGAGATTACGTTCGCGACGAATTCACAGGTTGTTTCGTCTTCGAAGATCATCGTAAACGCGACTGCCGAGAGCAATGCGATTGGCAAGGCTTCGTGGTTTGAATCATTTAACCTGGGGTTTGGTTTTGCTGTTGGACTCTTTTTCACAGACGCAACAGCCAATGTTGTTCTCTCTCAGGGGGCCAACCTGACGGCTGCCGGAGCCATTGCCGTTACGTCGAATGTTACAAACACGATCGAGCTGCAAGCCCTCTCAGACCAGAATCGTGGCATTTCTCCCACCAGTCCGAATGCTGTAAATATCTCATTTGGACTCGGAAGCCTGACAACCAATTCAGTGATTGATATTCAGGCTGGTGCGTCGGTTGTTTCTCAGTCAGGCACAATCAACCTGACGGCCCTTGCAACAGACACCAACAAGGTTAAAGTTAAGGGAAAGACTTATCGCGATGGCCTGGCAACAATTTCATCCGGAACAGTTCTGACAGAAGCCAATGTGCAGGTGATTGTCAATGGCACGGTGAATTCCGGCTACAGCATGATGGATGCAGAGGCACAGCCGCTGGTCTTTAACCCGGCCACCACGGTTGATTTTGCCAACAGCAAATTCATTTTCGATTCCAATGTTCCTTACAAAACAGGGCAGGAATTGATTTTCGACTCGGGTGATGGCGGCTCGATTCCCGGACTTGTTTCAGGCGAATATTATTACGCCGTTGTTGATTCTGCAAATCCGAAGATTTTGCAACTGGCGACAACCAAAGCCAATGCAGATAATGGGGTGAATATTGAGTTCGGGCTGGCTTACCCGACGCTGAATTTTGGCAATTTTACATTGCCGATCACACTTATTGACAACGCTTACACCAATTCCATCCTGTTCAGTTACGACACGGTTAATGGCTCGCCCATTTTGCCCGGGGGTGCTGACACCACCGCGACATACACACCGGCACCGGGCCGGTTTATCGGCTATAACGACGCCAATGGCAACTTGATCGGGGCTTTGCCGGCGGGCACATACACCATCAGTAAAATGAATTGGCCGGCAGGATCGATGGAGGCGGTCATGTATCCGCTGGCGATCCAGCTGATTGACAGCCAGGGCCAGACCATTTATCTGAACCCTAATTCCTACTTTACAAGTAATGGCACGAATTATCAGATGGCTTCGTTTGATACGGAATCGTCGCAAATCAATTTTAATTTCGAGCAACCATCAGGCGATAACCTGTCGGGCATGCAGCCACTTCCCGTTCCAAATCAGCAGGTGAATCTGGCCAATGGTGCAGAACTGTTATTTACCGCGGGCTTGAATAACCCGATTGAAAACCTGGTTTCAGGGCAGACTTACTGGGCGATTGTTGATCAGAACCAGCCTGGCGTGATTCAACTGGCCACATCGCTTGCTCAGAGCCAGGCTGCAAACCCTGCCGTGCAGGACGCACTTCCGCGACTGATCACCACCAGCAATCAGGCCTGCATTGCTTCGGTCAGTGGGACTTTGTTGGATTCGAAGGGTCAGGCGACGAGTTCAACACTCTCGGCACCCACAAATAATAACGCCTATACGCTTTATAATTCGGCCGTCTCAGGCACATTCCAGCTGACGGTGAATGGCCCGGAAGGTGTATTGACGACAGCGGCGCTGGCCTATAACGCGAGTGCTGAGCAAGTGCAACTGGCACTGAATAGCCTGGCCGGCATTCAGGCAACTGTGACAGGTGCCGGCACAAGCGCAAACCACTGGAATATCGGGATCCTTTTCAATTTTGAGGTTGGTAATTTTCAGAATAGTACGGAACTGACTTTCAGCAATAACCCGAATATTGCTTCGGGCACCGAAGTGGTCTTTCAGGCTGTTGAGGGCAAACCGGTTCCCGGCCTGGTCAGTGGAACTCTTGCTGCCGGGCCATATTATTATGCCTTCAATCAGGCAAACCCTGATTTTATCAGCGAGTTTCCGCAGTATGTTCTGACTTTGAAGGCATCGATCAGTTCAACATCGCCTGATATTTCAGTGAACCTGAATCAGTCGATGACTGATGCCAGTGGCAATAGCTATGACATTGGTAGCCAGGACCCCGACGCCGGCCTGATTTCGCTGCTATTGCCCGAAGTATCGACACCGGTTTCGGTGAACGGTTCATTGCTGACTGGCGGCACTGTCAGCGGCAATATGCTCACAAACCCGGCACTGGTGCTTTTCAGCGTGGCTGATGCCGGATCATTCACCCTGACACTGACTGATGCCGCAGGAACTTCGCAAACCACGACACCCATTGCATGGAATGCCACTGCAAGTGCTGTTCAAAGTGCCCTGAATGCACTTTCCGGAATTACTACTATAGTTGTGGGGAATG
>JBJTRR010000797.1:0-1559 GCA_046076185.1 bacterium
CCTGAAGGAACGCATCGGCCTATTTTACGGTGCTGAGCTGATCGAAGACCTCATCTGGATTGATTCGCAGGCCGACAACTACCGCATTTGCGGCTATGTGGCCAACCCCAGCCACTCCCGCGGCTCAAATCGCTCGCAGAATTTCTACGTCGGCGGCCGGTTCGTCAAAGACCGCACCCTCTCGCATGCCCTCACCGAAGCCTATCGCGGCCTTCTCATGGTCGGTCGCCAGCCCGTCGCCTTCCTCAAGCTCGACATCCCGCCCGAAGATCTCGACGTCAATGTTCACCCGGCCAAGGTTGAAGTCCGCTTCCGCGACAGCCAGAAGCTATACGCCCTGCTGCTCTCGGCCATCCGCCAGAAATTCCTGGCCAGCGACCTGCACGAAAAACTCTCGGCCCATGGTCTCAGCCTCGTTAATAAACCCGCCGACGACAAACCGGCCAGCACGCCTGACCCATCGACGACTGTCACACAAGCGGCATCAACACCTAATGCATCAGGCATTTCCAGCCAGCCCTTCGCGTTAGATGCTGACACGCCCAATCGTCAGACAGTCGCCAACTGGTTTGCACCGGGCCAGGCGGCATCAACATCATCGTCTTCTTACACAAGTCACAATATTCCGCGTTCACAGCCGCCACCAGCGACTTATTCCACCAAACCGGCATTCTCGCCACGCCCTTTTGACCGGCCCGACCCCGCAGCCACACTGCCCGGCGGCTCGTGGAGCATGGCCGGCACCAGCGCCCAGCCCTTTGATGCAGACCTTGCCGGCGAACCGACAAACGACATAAACGCAAAACCTGAAAATTCTTTCACCAGTTCACCAGGCAGCACCATTTCATCTGTCGAACACCAGAGCCCTGCCGGCCACTCTGCCAATCAGGCTTTGCCTGCTTCGGTAGCGGCTTCGGGTCTGCCGCAAATTGGCAAGGCCGTGCAGATTCACAATGCGTATCTGGTGGTTGAAACCGCCGACGGTGTTTCACTGGTTGACCAGCATGCCCTTCACGAACGCATTTTATATGAAGAATTACGCCTGAAGGTAGCCAGCGGCGGCGTGGAATTGCAGCGGCTGCTGATTCCAGAAATGCTTGAGCTTGAGACAGCCGACCACGCCCTGGCCCTGGAACATGCCGAAATTCTGGCGAGACTGGGGCTTGAGGTGCAGGATTTTGGCGAGCCGACACTGGCCGTGCTCTCGATTCCCCTGCTGGCAAAGCACCTGCGGGCCGGCGAGCTGGTGCGCGACCTGATCGACCGCTTTCACCACAGCCAGGCCAAGCCTGATCCTGAAGCGATCATCAACCTTACACTGGCCACAATCGCCTGCAAGGCGGCCGTGAAAGCCGGCGACAAGCTGGAACCGGCCGAAATTGAAGCCCTGCTGGCCAGGGGGCGAGAATTTTCTGAGTCGCACCACTGCCCACATGGTCGCCCCTCAGCCCTGGTCTTCACCAAAACCGAACTTGAAAAACAATTCGGGCGAATCTGACACCCGTCATATTTAGAGCTGACAATAAAAACTCATGATCTGCGTCACCATCGCCAAAGAG
>JBJTRR010000798.1:0-3754 GCA_046076185.1 bacterium
AGCCCAGGTGCCTGGCTTCCGTCCGGGCCGCGTGCCTCACGTTCTGCTTCAGAAGCGGTTCCGCAAGGAAATGGGCGACCGCGTCAAGATGAACCTGATGATCTCGGCTCTTGACCAGCTTGAGAAGGACCATAAGCTCAACCTGCTTTCTCAGCCCCAGTTTGACTTCGAAAAGGTTGTCCTGCCCGAGTCGGGCTCGATGTCGTTCGAAATTGAAATTGAAGTGCGGCCAACCTTTGAGGCACCTTCCATTGAAGGCCTGAAAGTCAACCGCCCTGTGAAGGAAATGACAGACGCCCGTCTTGAAAAAGCTTACAAGGCTTTTCTTGAGCGTTATGCCACCGAAGTTCCCAAGAACGACGAACCGGCCGCCATGGGCGACCTTGTCACCGCCGACCTCGTCTTCAGCGATGCCGGCCGCGAGATTAACACGGCCGTTGATGTCACCTTCCGGCTGCAGAAAGAGCTTCGTTTTCAGGACGGCCGCGTGCCTGAACTGGCCAAGGCCCTTGTCGGCGTGAAGGCCGGCGAATCACGTGAAACCAAGGCCCAGGTGGGTAGCGGTTCCGCTGATATTCTGCTGCGTGGCCGCGAGATTGATGTCAAGTTTAATGTGAAGGACGTGAAATTCCTGCGTCCGCCCGAACACATGGAACTGGTTCTGGAACGCGTTGGTTTCGAGACCGAAGATCAGCTTAAGGAAGCCCTTAAGGGTGTGATCGAAGAACGCGACAAATCGCTTGAGCGTCAGGCCGTTCGTTCGAACCTGATGGATCAGCTGATTGCTGCCACTCCGTTCGACCTGCCACGTGACCTGGTCAACCGCCAGGTGCGTGACACGCTTCGCAAGCGGATGATGGATCTGCGTGACGCCGGCCTGGAAGAATGGCAGATTCGTGCCCGCGAATCTGAGCTTCGTGCCAACGCCTTTGAATCAACGATCCGTGGACTGAAAGAATATTTCATTCTTGATAAGATTGCCACCGACAACGAGATTAAGGTGGATCAGGCCGATATCGAGCTGGAAATTGAACGCATTGCCGAACTCGAAGATCTTTCGCCGCGTCGTGTCAGAAGTCGTCTTGAGAAGGAAAATTCTCTCGACCTGCTTTCGATTCAGATCATTGAAAACAAGGCCGTTGATTTCATTCTGGAGAAGGCTGAAATCACTGATGTGGCCGTGGCTGACGAAGAAGAAGTCGAAACCGTTGCCGAATCGGCCTCGCCCGCTGGCCTGGCTGACCACGAAGCGGAAGCCGAGGCGGAAAAGGCTGACGCTGAAGCCAAATCCTCAGCCGAAGCCGGAGATTCTGATTCGTCAGAATCCTGATCACTCGACTTTTCACCCGTAAAACTTCTATGATAATACAGGGCCGTCCGATGCCGGACGGCTTTGTCTTCAAATGGGCCAGTCGTTTCACCGGCAACATGGAGAGCCTGTGACCGGCGAGTGGTTCCAGAGCCAGAATGGGAAGGATCGCAGGTTCATGATTGATCCGTTATCGTCGATGGTTGATCCGCGTCTGCAACGCTACCGTGACTACTCCCGCCAGCGCCAGATGGGCCTGGGCGACCTCCTGCTTGAAAACCGCATCGTCTTCCTTGAAGGCGTGATTAACGACGCGGTTGCCAATCTCCTGGTGATGAAATTCCTTTATCTCCAGTATGAGAACCGTACCCAGGGCATCAGCTTCTACATCAACAGCCCCGGCGGCAGCGTTTCAAGCACCCTGGCCATTTACGACACAATGCAGTTTATTGACTGCCCCATCTCTACCTACTGCATCGGCATGGCCGCCAGCGGCGCCGCCGTTCTGCTGGCCGGTGGAAACAAAGGCAAGCGTTATGCCCTGCCCAATTCAAAGGTTATGATCCACCAGCCCTATGGCCAGGTGGGCGGCCAGATTTCCGACATCGAAATTCAGGCGGAAGAGATTCTGAAGTCCAAGAAGGTCATCAACGAAATTCTGGCCCAGCACTCCGGCCAGCCTTACGATCGTGTTGCCAAAGATACGGAACGCGACCGCTATCTCTCAGCCCTTGAAGCCAAGGAATATGGCCTGGTTGACCAGGTTGTCGGCAAAATTGCCCCCGGCAGCACCGGCCTTGCTAAGCCACGTGAAGGCGGCGAAGGCCCTGGCGGCGACGAAGGCATGGCGCCTGCCGGTGCCACCCGCTGATGCCCGCCGGAGTTGTGGTCAATCACATAAAATCTTAATTCAGAAGGATATACCCAATGCCACTGGTTCCCATCGTTGTTGAGCGAAGCGGCCGTGAAGAACGGGCGATGGATATCTATTCCCGCCTACTCCAGGATCGCATCATCATCCTCGGCACAGCCATCGACGACGTCGTTGCCAACCTTGTCGTCGCCCAGCTTCTGGTGCTTTCTCATCAGGACGACAAGGCCGACATTCATCTCTACATTAACAGTCCTGGCGGCAGTGTCACGGCCGGCATGGCCATTTACGACACCATGCAGTTCATCCCGAACGATGTTGCCACCTATTGCATGGGCCAGTGTGCCAGCATGGGCTCGCTGCTTTTAACCGCAGGTGCTGCCGGCAAGCGATTCTGCCTGCCCCACGGCCGAATCATGATCCACCAGCCCCTGGCCGGCATGGAAGGCACCGCCACCGAGATTCTGATTCATGCTGAAGAATTCCTCCGCATGAAAAAGGAACTCAACGGCATCTATCGCAAGCACACCGGCCAGACACTTGAAAAACTTGAAGCTGACACCGACCGCGACCGCTTCATGTCGGCCAACGAGGCCTTGGAGTATGGCCTGATCGACAAAATTCTTGAGCATCAGCCAGCCATCTCGCGGAACCCTTCCGCCATCTGACTTTAGGCGGCTTTTCGCTCGTTAAACCTAAGCAAAAATCCCGCCTTGCCGGCGGGATTTTTCATTTTTGGTTATTTCATGAACCAGCTGGTCTGATGACGATCCGCCACTCACAACGATTTGACGTATTCCACCAGGTCTTTAAGTTCCTGTTCGCTAAGCTCGCCCAGGCCCGTCACATTTTCGGAAGAGTGGGCCCCCTTCAGGGCATCGGTCAGTGTCTTGGCCCGGCCATCGTGCAGGTAGGGATATTTGTCATAAACCCCTCGCAGAGACGGCGGGTTATGCCCCAGGTAACGCGAACCCGGCTCATCAAGCCCCACGTCATAAATCTTGCCGTCCGTCAGTTCGGGCCCGGAATGGCACTTGTTGCACGCCGCCTTGGCCGACTCAAACACCTTCTTGCCCCGCTGAGCCGCTTCCGTCAGCGATCCGTCCTTGTTCCGATACGGATTCTGTGGAAAATCCAGCGAAGTAATATAGGCCACAATCGCCTTCACCTGCTCGCCTGAAGGCTCATTGCCCTGCATGCTCTTGGTGAACGACTCAATCATTGCCTCGTCAAGGCTCTTCTGCCAGCCATGCCATGTCCACGGTGCCGTAAAGGCAACCCGGCGCATCGTTGGCACCTTCTTGCGGCTACGCTCGTGTCGCGTGCTCAGGTCGTGCCAGCCATCATTCATCGTGTCAAAATCAAGGCCGTTGGTGTGACCGTCGGAATGGCATGTGCCACAACTGTACCACTTGTTAAACGACCACTCGGCATCAAAAAACAGCATCTCGCCCTGCCGCACCTGACCTGGCTTATCTGGCCCGCCAAGGGCAATCGTCGCCACCACGGCACCCTTCTCGGCGTCCATCACCTGCACGCTGTTGCCGAAATAATTGGCGATCAAAAGCGTTTTG
>JBJTRR010000799.1:0-2868 GCA_046076185.1 bacterium
CATAAAGCAAAAAGACCAAGAAAATTGCTTCTTCATTCAGAAGAGATTCGAAAAATAACAAATAAGGTGAAAGAAAAAGGACTTACTCTTGTACCTTTACAACTTTATTTTACAAAAGGCCTTGCGAAAGTTGAAATCGGCCTGGCGCGTGGTCGAAAATTACATGATAAGCGAGATGCGATTAAATCAAAAGAAACCAAGCGTGATATTGATCGTCTTTCGAAAAGAAATTTCCGTGATTGAGTTTGCATTTTTGGGATATTTCAAAAATTGATGAACTAATCAGTCGGTTAAACCGTATAATAATTAGGATAACGTTTGCGAGAATCAATGAATCGCAATGTGTTGAGGTCTTTCACAAGGGCCGATCGGGGGCGAACCAGGATCGACCGGATTGCTGAAGACAGAGGTGGCGTGTCGAGGTTGGTCAGCAGGCCTCGTAAAAAGCAGACCGAACTATAAGTGCCAAAACAAGCACTCCTTCACTTCGCCTCGCTGCCTAAACAGTGACGAAGCTCCGCAAGTTGGTTTCGGCCCGAGAGCCGACTTCGGAGACGCCAATTCGGGCTGGTCAGTGGATAACCGCCGGTTGCCACACTGATAAGATTTAACGACTGGATAAGCGGAATGGCACCCTGCCTGTTGGGGGCTCTCCGACGAAAACTAAATAATGGGACACACACGTAGATGCCCTGACGGATGGGTCTCGGGACGCGGGTGCAATTCCCGCCGCCTCCAATACTTACGTCAACTGACTCCTCTTGAAAACGAGTGACATTTGGTGACGCAACCCCCTTTTTCAAGGGGGTTGCGTTGCTTATGGAGTCCTCTGTCCGATTTTCTGATTTGCCATCCGCTGCCATGGATTGACAGGACGCGCCGCCGATTTCCCGACCCATTTCCGACCACTTTTCGGAAGGGGTTCTGAGAGGCACCGGAAGCCCCGACAAAGCCTTGGCCTGATCGTCCAGCCCGATATGGGTGTACTTCATGGTCATCCGAACGTCAGCGTGGCGTGCTAACTCCTTGGCCTGAACCAGAGTTGTACCATTCCGGAGCAGTCCGGTCACGTGGGAATGACGACCAGCAGCATGAAAATCCGCGATTCCTTCCGCCGTTTCATAAGGAATGCCGACTCGTTCCAAATCCTTTTGGACCATGTACCAAGTCTTTTTCTTGTCAAGCCTTGGGAAAAGTTCTGTGTCGGGATCCATGCCTTGCACCCACTCGCGAACCATGGCGACCAGTTCTGGGTGTATCGGTAACGTGTCTTCCCGTCGATGTTTCGAACAAGCGGCCTTGACCTTCAGGATCGGCTGAGGAGCATCGAGATAAAAACTCCTGGGGGTCAGGCTGGCCAGTTCTTGCCGCCTGAGACCTGTCATGAAGCTCATCAAGTAAACTCGCGCTCGCAGTTCGCCATCGTAACCCTGGACGTCCTCACCACTTGTGCGAGCTGATTCCACCAGGAGCATGACCTCTTCCGGGCTCAATGCTCGGCGTTTGTGCCGAACGTCGGTCTCCGCGTTGAGTCGTGCAATCCCTGCAACCGGATTCGAAAGTAGGCGGTTGGTTGAGACCAGCCATTTCCCAAACTCATCAATGGCCTGAAGATAGTGATTATAGGTCCTGGCTCCGAGATCCTCGGCTTTTCGTAGCTCCTTGAGAGCATGCTCCACTTTTTCGGCACTGAGTTGACCGATCGTTTCTATTCCGCTTTGGTGAATCAGTCGAGTGATCCTCGTTAATGTGAGTTTGCGGTGTTTGGGGGTATTATTTTCGATTGAACGCTCAAACATTTCCAGATGTACTTGAACTGGTGATTATTTGATAGCCAGTAACCGTTCTTGTTCTGGATCGATCATGCCACGTTGGCGAAGCATGACCTCTGTTTCCAGCTTGGCAGCCAGTTGCTCTGTTAAACCTTTATCTGTAAACCCCTTGGCATAAGCTCGCTTGCCATCGGCATCGACATACTCGATCCACCATGGGCGATTTTTCTTACCCTTATCTCGACTTTTCTTGAAGATTGAGGCCATGGTTCAGCCCTCCGTTGTATAGGGTAATTGCAAAACTTCGTTCAGATTACCGCAGGTCTTGACTTGGACGATTCGATTGTTTTTATGGACGAATCTGTGAGTTGACAGACTCTGAAGTCACTATGTTTTTGAGCTTTACGGCATCCTGGCCCGAAATCGAATAATGCGACCAAACAGCAGCTTAGTCGCATCTTTTTGTCTATAAATTAACGACTTCGGGAATTTACTTCCAGGCTGGCTTGGCACCTGATTGGCATCCCGAGTCGATCCATTCCCTGATTTCGTTGGCTCGCCATCGAGTGCTGCGACCAATTCTGACCGGTTTTGGAATCTGACCGGCCGATAGTAATCGCCAAAGAGTTCTTTCCGAGATACGGAGCATTTCGGCCAACTCTTCAGCACTCATCAATACCGCGATCATTTCCCCGCTCATTTTGTATCTCCTTATCAATCATTCTGAGAAGGATTGACCATGGGATAAACATGGCCAATCCTCAAAAAATCAAGTCAAGACCGTTTGAGCATTTTGAAGATGGCTGCTTTTGCCATCTCTGCCATGATTCGAGGGTAGCGGAAAGCCAGATAGCCCCCTGCCCCTGCACCAACCATCAAAAAAGCCAAGATCATATTGATCACCCACGAAAACGCTTTGGCTGATTCCTGGACCACCGGTTGAACCAGGCTTGAGCCCACCGTGCCGGCCAGCGAGGCCGAGCCTTCGATGAACGCCTTTGGTTCGGCCAAAAAGGCCGTCAGAGTCGTGCCAACCGCCAGCGGGCCTTTGTTTCGCCAGATGAAATCCATCGCCGGGTCGCCATAACGGGCGATC
>JBJTRR010000800.1:0-6312 GCA_046076185.1 bacterium
GGAATAAAAAATTTTGATTTTTTTAAAAACGCCTGAAAAAATTCTTCCCCTTTCTTATGTCTTTTGACAACCCGAAACGACTGGATTGTTAAAATGGGCTGTTTAGGTTGGGCGGCTTTGATACCCCCCCCACCAGCCTGATGATCGCCCATCGATCATGAGCTGTAAGTCAGTTCAAAGATCTGAACAGCCCCATTCATCAGCCGCCAATTTTGTTTAATGCTTAATCGAATTCGAAAAGTTGATGGTTTGTGAAGTTGTTATCAGATGGCTGGCAAAATAATCAATCCGCCGGCGGTGTCTCCCAAAGCGGTAAATTGCATTTTGCTGAATTGAAGGGCCATCAGGGCACAGAGGGCGGCATCAATGAAATCAATTTCATGAAAACTGGGTAACATGATATGGTTTTGTTGCAATATCCGGGCCCGGTCGGGCAGCTTGTGGCGGGCATGTAATTTCTCGCCTGAAAGCCGGCAGGCGATGGCGTGGGGATAGGTTTCAAAACAGGCTGGTTCTGAAATGCAATCGGGGTTGCCGGAATAAAGGGGGTGGGTTTGATTTAATTTCAAATAGAGTTTTTCGCCCTGAAGCATCCAGTTGTAAGATCCGGTGGGGTGGGCGGTTGCGTCGTTTCGGCCGGGCGTGAAAAAGCATGAGATACCTGATTGGGCCAGCGCGGTTTCAGCCAGGCGAGGTTGGCTGGTGGCTCGCCAGCGGCAGGGGCTGTCGATGCCGATGTGGCGCGTGTTTTGGCTGACCAGCCATTGGGCCAGTGCCGATTCATCGGTTGTGCGGGTCTGATCAAGAAAATGGCCGTTTTTTAAAACGACGGCGTGAAAGCCCTTGCGAGGGCCACCGACATCGACACCGGCGGTGATGAGAGTGGTGGGTGGCACGGGCAAGGGGCATTCCGTTCAGGAAGTTCTTGAGATTCGTCTTGGTAAGCAATAAAGTAGCATGATCAGCCGATCAGGCAACAAACGCGCCAGGAAAAAAAACAGGGAGAAAAGCGATGGCAAATCAGTCGAAGGACTGCATTCTGGTGATTGACCAGGGCACGACAAGCTCGCGTGCGATAGTTTTTGACCGGCAGGCCACGGCCCTGGGCACCGGCCAGTTTGAGGTGAAGCTGGCTTACCCGGCCAGCGGATGGGTGGAGCAAACGCCGGCCGAGCTGATTGACTCGGTGGCGGCGGCGGTGGCGTCGGCTCTGTCGGCATCGGGCGTTTCAACCGACCGGATTGCCGCGATTGGCCTGACCAACCAGCGGGAAACGACGCTTGTGTGGGAAAAGGCAACGGGCCGGGCGGTGGCCCCGGCGATTGTCTGGCAGGACCGACGCACGGCGGATTTCTGCCGGCAGATGGCAGATCATTCCGCGCAGGTTCGGGCCAAAACCGGACTGGTGATCGACCCGTATTTTTCTTCGACCAAGATTCGCTGGATTCTGGAAAATGTGCCGGGCACGCGGGCCAGGGCCGAAGCGGGCGAGCTGCTGTTTGGCACGGTGGACAGCTTTTTGATTCACCGGATGACGGGCGGTGTATCACATGTGACGGATGTGACGAATGCGTCGCGCACGATGTTAATGGACTTGCATTCAGGCCAGTGGGATGCCGAAATGTGCCGGCTTTTCTCGGTGCCCGTGGCGATGCTGCCCGAGATTCGCCCGAGTGTGGGGCATTTTGGCGTGACCAAAGGCCTGGGCTGGCTGCCTGACGGGCTGCCGATTATGGGTGTGGCGGGCGACCAGCAGGCAAGCCTGGTGGGGCAGGGCTGCGTGCGGCCGGGGCAGGCCAAGTGCACTTATGGCACGGGGGCGTTCTTGCTTTCACACACGGGCGGCAAGATTGTGACAAGCAACAGCGGCCTGCTGGCTACGCGGGCGGCCACTTTGACGGACGGCCAGGCGCAATTTGCCCTGGAAGGGTCGGTTTTTGTGGCCGGGGCGGCGGTGCAGTGGGTGAGGGACGGGCTGAAGGCGGTGGCAACGGCCCCCGAGATCAACCCGCTGGCGGAAAAGGCTGATGCGGCAAGTGATTTGATATTTGTCCCGGCCTTGACGGGCCTGGGCGCACCTTACTGGAACCCGGAAGCCAGGGGCACGATTTTTGGGCTGACACGGGCGACCTCGCTGGCCGACCTGGCCAGGGCCACGCTGGAAGGGGTGGCCTTTCAGGTGGCTGATTTGATTGACGCGATTGTGACCGACACCGGCACGCCGCTTGAGGAGATGAGCGTGGACGGGGGGATGTCGGATTCAGACCTGTTCCTGCAACTTCAGGCCGATATTCTGGCACTTTCGTTACGGCGCAGCCTTCAGCGAGAGGCGACGGCCCTGGGTGCGGGCGTGCTGGCTGGCCTGGGGGCAGGGCTGTGGGGCAGCGTGGCCGATGCTTTTGCGAGCCACACGGGGGCCCAGCGGCGATTTGTACCCGAGAAGGGCAACGACTGGCGTAATGGGGCCATGGCCCGCTGGCGCGGTGCGATTGCGGCGGTGAACGGGTATTATGATCAGGGCCGGGCGGAATCGTGAGACTGGTGCAAGCCGTAGACTAACGGGAATGACAGATGTCGACAACCATACTGACGGATATTTCGAGAAATATAGCCTCGCAGCAGGCCACGGTGCATGCCTCTGGCGTGACGGCCACCTTGCACACGCTTCAGGGTGGGCGGCGGGGCGGTGTACAACTGGTGGAGCTGGCCAACCAGCGGATGAGCGTTTCGATTGTTCCGACCAGGGGCATGGGCCTGTGGCGGGCTCATGTTGATGGGCAGAAGATTGGCTGGGATTCGCCTGTGAGGGATGGGCCGGTGCATCCGTCGTTTGTCAATCAGGCGGCGCTCGGTGGCCTGGGCTGGCTTGACGGCTTTGACGAGATGATGGTGCGGTGCGGGCTGACGCAGAACGGCCCGCCCTCGCCAGTGACCGAGCCTTTTGCCATTGGCCTGCACGGGCTGATTGCCAACCGGCCGGCGCATTATCTGGCGGTGCATGAAGGGCCTGACCGGCTGACAGTCGAGGGGCATGTGGACGAGGCGTGCCTGTTTGGCTATAACCTGCGACTGGTGTCGAAAATCACTCTGATGAAGGATTCTTCAGCGATTGAGGTGGCTGACGAGGTGATTAACCTGGGCGATGGCGTGGCCGACCTTGAGCTGCTTTATCACTGGAATTTTGGCTCGCCGTGGCTGGAAGGTGGTGGGCAGCTGGTGGCGGCGGCTGAAGAGGTGGTGCCGCGTGATGCCACAGCCCAGCGAGGGATTGATTCGTGGGATGTTTATGACGAGCCGATGGTGGGCTATGCCGAGCAGGCGTTTTTCTTTCGGATGAAGGGCGATGCAGCAACCGGCCAGACAAGTGTCATGCTGAAGAATGCCGCCGGCGACAAGGGGCTGGCTTTGCATTATGATGTTCGACAAATGCCGTGTTTTACGCTCTGGAAGAACACCGCCGGGCAGAAAAGCGGCTATGTGACGGGCCTTGAGCCGGCAACGAACTACCCCAACCCCAAGAAATTCGAGAAAGAGCAGGGGCGGGTGATTGGCCTGATGCCGGGGGCGAGCCATCAATGCGTGACAACGCTTGAGGCACTCGTGGAAAAGGCGGATGTAGCCCGGGTGGAAGCCGGGATTGAGCGGTTAAGGGCTTCAGCACAGCCAGTGGTGCATCGCCAGCCGGTTCGGCCGATGGCGACAGGTGGGTGAGCTGTGGCGGCATGATCAACGAAAAAAGCCGGCGAAAGCCGGCATTTTGGTTGGAATCAGAAGTTTGGCGAGCTTGAAGTCAGATGTGAACTGATTCGCCCATGGCCTGGCCAGCGGCTTCCATGATGGCTTCTGAGAAGGTTGGGTGCGGGTGCATGGCGTGCATGATCTCTTCTTCGGTGGCTTCCAGCTTCTTGGCCATAACGAGTTCCGAGATCATTTCCGTTGCCGCGGCCCCGATGATATGGGCGCCCAGTAGTTCGCCGTGTTTGGCGTCGAAAACCAGCTTGACAAAGCCTTCGGTTTCGTCGGCAGCCTGGGCACGGCCACTGGCGATGAAGGGGAATTTGCCGATGCGAACGGTGTGGCCCTTTTCTTTGGCCTGCTTTTCCGTCAGGCCGACCGAGCCAATGCCCGGCACCGTGTAGGTGCAGCCGGGGATGATGGAATAATCAACCGTGCGGGGATGCTTGCCGAAAAGCGTTTCAACGCAGGCGATCGCTTCGTGGTGGGCCACATGGGCCAGCCACGGCGGGCCAATGATGTCGCCCACGGCATAAAGGCCTTCGATGTTTGTCTTAAAGCCTTTGTCCTTATCGACTTTGATATGGTTCTTCTCAATGGTGACGCCCAGCTTGGGGTCGAGCACTTCTTCAACATTGCCGACTACGCCAATGGCCACCAGCATGGCTTCGGCTTCGATTGTCTGCTTGCCCTTGGCTGATTCCACTTCGACCTTCACGCCCGAGCGGCCTTTTTCAACCTTGCCGGTTTTGGACGAGGTCAGAATCGATATGCCACGCTTGGTGAGGCTTGTGGCCAGGGCGGCCGAGATTTCTTCGTCCTCGCCCGGCACGATCCGGTCTTGCATTTCAACAACCGTCACCTTGGTGCCAAGGGCGTTGTAGAAATAGCCGAATTCCAGGCCAATGGGCCCGGCACCAATCACCAGAAGGCTCTTGGGCTGGACCGGCAGCGACATTGCCTCTTTGTAAGAGATGATCTGCTTGCCGTCGAACTCGCCGCCCGGCAAGGGCCGTGGCCGCACGCCCGTGGCCACAATGATGGAGCCGGCAGTGACGGTTTTGTCGCCAACCTGCACCTTGTGCGGGGCCACCACTTTGGCCACGCCGGCCACGTGATTGACCTTATATTTGCGGAAGAGGCCTTCAATGCCCTTGTTCAGGTTGCCGGCCACATTGCGGCTGCGGGCGATGATCTGGCTGAAATTCCACTTGCTGGTGCCTTCAAAGCCGAAGCCCTTGCCGTGGCCGTTGATCATCTCGACCAAGTGGGCATTGGTCAGCAGGGCCTTGGTCGGAATGCAGCCCCAGTTCAGGCAAATGCCGCCCAGCTTGTCTTTCTCGACGCAAAGCGTTTTTTTGCCAAGCTGGCTGGCCCTGATGGCTGCGGCGTATCCGGCGGGCCCACCGCCAATGACAATCAGGTCGTAGTCGTAAGCCATTGCTTTTGTATTACCGTTGTCTCAGGTTGTTGAATGGAATATCAGGGCGTTTTCTCGCCTGAATCAGCTTCAAAGCAGCATGCTGGAAGGTTCTTCCAGGAAGTTTTTGAGAGTTCGCAGGAATTCGGCCGCGGCTGCACCGTCAACGCCGCGATGGTCGGCCGTGAGCGTCACTGTCATCATGGTGCCGACGGTGATCTGGTCGTTCACCACGATCGGCCGTTTTTCGGCAGCGGCAACAGCCAGAATGGCCACCTGCGGCAGGGCCAGAATAGCGTCGAACTGCTTCACGCCATACATGCCCAGGTTGGATATGGTGAAAGTTCCGCCCGACATCTGGTCGCCCGTGAGCCGACCGGCCCTTGCGGCTTCATAGAGCTTTTCGCTCTCGATACGAATATCCCGCAGGCCATAGGCATCAGCATTACGCAGAACCGGCACAATCAGGCCACCTTCAAGTGCCACGGCAATGCCAACATTCACTGCGGCATGCCGCACAATGGCCGCCTGGGCCAGGTTGGCGTTGTCGCCCTGGAAGGTGGCATTCACGGCCGGGTGGCGGCGCAGGCTCATGGCCACGGCCTTCGTCACGAAATCACCGACGGAGAGCTTTATGCCTTCGGAAGCAAGCGTTTTGTTGAGCCGTTCACGCACGCGGCTGACTTCGTCCATACGAATGTCAACCGTCACATGAATTTCGGGGGCCTGCGTCTTGGCGGCAATCATGCCACGGGCAATCGCCTGACGCATGCGGTCAAGCGGAATGCGCTCGTCTTCGCCCAGTGGAACGAACAGCTTGGGAGCCGGTTTGGCAGCGGCTGCAGGCTTGGCCGAAGCGGCGGCCGGGGCCGATTTCGGGCCACTGGCAAGATAGGATTCAACGTCGGCCCGAACAATGCGGCCTGAGGGGCCAGTGCCGTGGATTGAGGCGATATCAACACCGGCTGATTCGGCCACCTTGCGGGCCAGGGGCGATGACTTCACTCGCCCGGAAGCCGGGGCGGCAGCAACTGCGGCCACAGCTACAGCACCTGCCACGGCGGCGGCTGGTGCCGGGGTGCCATTGGCGGCCGGGGCAGCCGGGGCTGCGGGGCTGGCCGCGCCGAGCGAATCGGCCACCTGCTTCGGGTCTTCGC
>JBJTRR010000801.1:0-1630 GCA_046076185.1 bacterium
GCTGAACGACAAAGAAGCCCGGCAGCGGCTCAAGCGAGAAATCTCGCAGGGCATTGATGGCTGGTATAACCACTACACGGCGGTGGGCGGCGACTGGTCTCGCATGCTGATCAGCGGCCAGGGGCCGTATCAGGGGCAGACGATGGACAAAGTGATTGCCAGTAAATCAGCCGGCAAGCAGCCCACGCCTGATCCGCTGGATATTCTCTTTGACGTATTGATTGAGCAGAACGGAAGCGTGCCTACGGTTTACGCTCATCATGAAGAGCGAGACATGAACCTGGCTATGCGCCAGCCGTGGTGCTCAATTGGTTCTGATGGCTCAGCTTACGCCATAGAAGGGCCTTTGCGAAGGGGCAACCCGCACCCGCGTAATTTTGGCACCTTTCCGCGAGTGCTTGGCGTATATGTGCGTGAAAAGCAGTTGCTTACGCTGGAAGACGCCGTGCGGAAGATGACATCGCTGAATGCCACGCGGGTGGGCATGACGGATCGAGGCGTGCTGCGGGCCGGCAATTTTGCTGACGTAACGATTTTTGACCCGAAAACAGTGATGGATCAATCAACATTCACTGCACCGTTTGCTTACAACAAAGGCATTTCGCAGGTGATCGTCAATGGCGTGGTGGTGCTTGATGGCGAGAAGCACACCGGCGCGATGCCGGGCCGGGCCCTGAGGCGAAACAGCCACTGACAGATCACCGCAGAAAATCTGCATACTTGCGACGAGCTGGCTAAGGCAGAATAATCAAAGATATTGACCGACATGCACAGGATGAATGAAGCCAACGGAGAGTCACCCAAAATGAGCACAGACGCCCTGAATCGCAGAAATTTCACTCGCACATCGCTGGCCACTGGCTTTGCGGCGGCGGTTTTGCCGGTTTCAGCCGACACGGTCACCACCGACACCAAGGGCCTGGAAGCGGGCGAGGTGAAGGTTAAGACCAAAGACGGCGAAATTCCTGCCTATCGGGCCATGCCTGCCGAGGGCAAAGACTTTCCCGTAGTGCTGGTGGTGCAGGAAATTTTCGGCGTACACGAGCATATCAAAGATGTTTGTCGCCGGTTCGCCAAGAAGGGTTATCTGGCCATTGCGCCTGATCTTTATGTGCGGCAGGGCGATGTTTCAAAGCTGACAGAGTTTCCTGAAATCCTCAAGATTGTTGGAAAAGTGCCTGATGCACAGGTCATGGCCGACCTTGATGCCACGGTGGCCTGGGCGAAGGAATCAGGCAAGGCCGATACAGCACGACTGGGCATCACCGGTTTTTGCTGGGGCGGCCGAGTGGTGTGGCTTTATTCGGCCCATAACCCGCAGCTTAAAGCAGGCGTGGCTTGGTATGGCCGGCTGGTGGGCATGGCCGATGACCTTCACCCGAAGAACCCGATTAACTTGGTGGCCGACCTGAAGGCACCGGTGCTGGGGCTTTACGGCGGGGCCGATAACGGCATTCCGAACAACACGGTTGAGCAGATGCAGAAGGCCCTGAAGGACGCCGGCAAGCCTTCGGAAATCAAGCTTTATGCTGATACACCTCATGGTTTTCATGCCGATTATCGTCCGACCTATCGCAAAGAAAATGCCCACGATGGATGGAAGCGTCTGCTGGAATGGTTCAGCAAAAAT
>JBJTRR010000802.1:0-10199 GCA_046076185.1 bacterium
GTGACAAGTTCCGTGAGTCGAGCGATATCGCTGTCTGAGAAGCCAGAGCCAGGGAGCCATGTGGCTGAATCGCTCATGTCAGGCTCCGGTAAAGGCTGGTAATCGGGAGAAAAAGAAGCAGTCCGTAAAAAAGAGTGAACAGGCCGCCGATGGTTACCAGCATGATAATGGGAATCACGCTGAACGAGACATTCATGCGATGGCGGGCATTATTGGCATAACTCGCCGCCATCATTCGCAACGAAGAGACTCGATTTTCAAGAGGACCAGACCAGTTCATCGCCCAGATTGCCACTGCCGGCAAACCGCAGCTACTCCAGTCTTTATAATCGGGTCTGTGTCCGCTTCGAAGGTGAGTGGCCAGAGCTGTCAGTCTTTCGGCCAGTTTGCGATCACCATAAGCCACTGCTGATAGCTCAAGTGCTTCAGGCTCGGGGGTTTCGTTTTCCAGCAGCATGGCCATAAGTTCAGCCCAGTGTGCCGTTCGCCAGTCGCGCCAGGCTCGCCCGAGGACTGGCATTCGTTCGGCAAATTTTTCGGCAAGATGGCCAAATCGCCATGCCAAAATCAGTGATAGCCCAATACCTCCCGCAAAAGCGCCAAGCATGCGGCGGGGGGTCATGATCTGCTGCAATTTCAGGCCAATCTCGCTGAGGGTTCGAAGGATACCCGGCTGCGGCAGCGATCCGTCAATCATCACCTCCTGAATTAACGGAATACAGTTGCGCAAGAGAAAGAGACCCAGAAACACTGCAAAACAGGCAATAATCAAGGGGTAAATCATTGCCACCACCGCCACGCGGCGAGTCTCTTCACGTAATCTTGCCAGGCGGGCCAGATCGTTCAGGATTTGCCCCAGGCGGCCGGTTCGCTGGCCAGCCCGCACAAGTGAAACGTATTCGACAGGTAACGAATCAGAAAACTGATTTAACGCGGAATCCAGCGATTCACCCTGGCTCAGGCGTTCATTAATCTGCCGCAGCACGCTTCCGGCACGCCCTGGCCATTCCCTAGCCACTGCCCTCAGGCCACTTTCAAGCGGTAGTCCGGCTTGAAGCAGGCTGGCCAGAAGATTGTTCAACGACTCAAGATCGTTAGCCCTGATCTCGGGCGAGCGTTGTCGGTCGTGAAAATTCGGTAGCCCGCGTGTCATCTATCCACTTCCTTCAAGCCTCTCAAAATCCGGCCATGTTGCATCATACAAGCAAGGTGATATATGTTGCCATAGTCATGCGGTTTTTATTTTTCAGGCATGTATTTTCCGAAGTGCCAGACAACCTCTTGACCAGGCGAAAGTTCCGCTATGCCGAAACTCCGATCACCCAGTTTGCCGCCAATCCGGTAGAACCAGTTTCGGGCTGACCTGCCGCCACCCTCGTTCGCTACACCGCCAATCGATTTCAAAAACGCATTTTGCCCCCGACCGCTGTGTTCGAAGACGAGAGGCTGAATTTTGCGATTTTTGAGCTGCTCCATGGCATCCATCACTGTCATTTTGGGCTTGAATTCAATTCTTGAAAATTGCCAGACAAGCCCATCGCCAAAATCAATTTTCAGTGATATTTCAGCCGGTTTTTCCTGTGCACTGATGAGTGGCTGATTACCTGAAACAAGAGATATCGCAGTGAATACCAGTGCCAAAGCAAAAAATCGCTTTTGAATATTGAAATGGGTTTGGGATGTCATTGATCAAATCTCGTCTGACTTGTTTTATTGCACAATCACAAAACGACAGTTCCTGCTGAATCTGTTCATCCGGAATAATTCATAGATTATCAGGTCGCGATTGACTAGCATATCTATTGATGAAAATTCATGGTCAGCGAGCCACGGTTGGAAGATCACGTCTCGTTGATAAATCTCTACAGGAACCTGAAAGAAAGCGGCTGAATGCAATGGAATCAGCCAACACGGCGGGGCAATCAGCCAGCACTGACCCTGAAGTTTTTGGTTACATTGATGGAACAATTGTTGCAGCCGTATGCCCATATGCCAGGGTCGTGCCTGAAAGAATTCTCCGGCGAATTGCAAGAGAACGCCATAATCTGGTGGAAGAAGGCCGGCTGATATTGCACGATCATCTTGCAGTGATCATGGACGAAGATCTGCTTGGGTTAATCGACGACGACGAGCTTGATGTCTCCCCTGATCAACCAGGGCCCCATTGCTGGATATTACTGCGACGTTTTCATGAGCGTGAAACAGAAAACTGGTCAGTTCCACGAAGACGTCGCGAACTTTGGCGTCGCCTTTTTCACGGACAGGTTGACCACAGCCTGCTATCCAAAAGGCTGATGGGCCATTGGCGACGATCTCTCGTCAGGGCCTGGGAAGAAATATTGGGGGAATCAACCCTCAAAGAAATTCGCACTGTGCTGGCACACGACAGGCAGGTTCACCCGGAAGCTGCCGATGCCCAGATGATTGCCGAATTCGTGGCGGTTTATCTTGAGTTGAAATGGTTTGAGCCAGAGGCCTTGCCACTTGTTTTCCCATGCCTTGAACAATTAGAGACATCTGCACTCGACTGGATCGACACTGAGATTTCGGCTGCCAGACTTTACGAGTCGTGCCGCATTCCTGATGCTTCAGTCGAAAGCCCGTGGGCTGGCCTTGAATGGATAACCGAACAATGGCAGCACCCACATGGAAAAAGCCCTGACGAAGATTTTCATGAGTATGCCATTAAACTTAAAAAACCAGATGAGCAGCCATCCGTAAATCCGATTCTCGCAAACGATGAAAGCATCACCCACCACCAGAAAAAAGGCCTGTTAAGTCTTCTGAAAAACCGGGTTGTGCATCAGATTTTTGGTGGCGAATCGGTCGCCCGCCCCCGGTTTCAGAATGCTGTCGCACTGGGCCTGAAGGCTGAAAAATCAGGAAATTTTGTTGGTGCAGCCCGCTGGCTGAGAAAAGCCGTGAGATATGGCCGGAGACTCGATGACAACACGGCCGGAATGGTGCATCCGGAAGTTCCGGTTACCCGGCTTGCCTTGCGACTCTCTGAGGCCCTGAAATCACCTGAAGACACAGGGTTATGGCAATATGTACTGACTCGGATTTTTAATTCCGACAGTGGCGGCTTCTGGACACGAAACTCTCGATTACTCTTCGACCTGCAGAAGGTTGTCAACGATATTGATCATCCGATTTATGTCGTTGACTGGGCAGGATATATCACCAGCCTGGGCCGTAAACCAGCCCGAAAACCGCTGCCTGATATTCCTCTGGTACTGATGATGCGGCATTTACGTACGGCCCTGAATCGGTTGTCAAGGCTACAGGTTGATGAATCTGTGAAACGTATCCTGCGCAGGCTTTTACTCAAATCAATTCATCAGACAGAAGAGAGATTTCGAGTTTATGTGAGACCAATCCTTGAGAGAAATCTTTCAGAGGCCGGGCTTGTTCCAGCAAACATGCCTGAGAAAGTTGCATTTTCAAGTATCATTGAAGAACTCATCGACACCATCATAGATAATGGTTATTTCAGTCTCGGCCAAATGCGTGACACAATCTCACGAAACAAAATCAAACTCAAGGATTTGGAAGGCTTAAAGCAGTGGTGGGCGGGCGACAATCTTTTGCAGGCTGACCGTACAATTGAGAATGACCTGCCCGGCATTTACCACGAAGGGGAAATTTATCTCAGGGCCCTGCAACGAGCAAGCTCAGCCGTTTTTGCCCAGCCGTTGGGTCGATTGGTCACATGGTTTCTGATACTGCCCTTCCTTGGTGCTTTTATGCTCATGGGTGGCCTGTTTTTTATTCCTGAAGAGCTGAATCACTGGGTTTTATCGCGAGTCAACCTGCATATCCAAATCCCCGAAGCCATCAATCCGCTGAAAAATCCAACAAATGTTATCATCGTTGGATTATTCATGCTTGGCATGATTCATCATCGAAAATTTAGAAATTACGTACTTCAATCGATGCGCCGGATCAGCATCTATCTCAGGGGGCTACTGTGGGATTGGCCTCGCCGGGTTCTTGCTGCGCCAATCATCAAACTTGTCTTCGGTAATAGATGGATCATTCTCTCATGGAAATGGCTTATCAAACCGCTTATTTTCACTATACTCATCTACCTCCTGATACCCGACGATCGGTTCTCTCGTCGGAGCGAATTAATCTCCATTATTGCAACCATTTACATAGCGATGATTATTGCAGTCAACTCTCGTGCTGGCAGAGACTTGCAGGAACATATCGGTGAAATGGTCAAATGGTTCTGGCATCGATTCGGATTTGATCTGGTGGTTGCTGTGTATCGCTTTTTGATCGACGTTTTCGACAGACTCAGCGAATCCGTCAACAGGGCCCTTTATGCAGTTGATGAATGGATTCGCTATCGTCGCCGATCAGGACCGATGGTTGAATTTACCAGCGGTCTGATTGGTTTTCTTTGGGGAATTATCCTTTATGTCTTTCGGTTCGTTTTCAACCTGCTGGTCGAACCACAGATTAACCCAATCAAGCACTTTCCTGTTGTCACCGTCTCTCATAAATTTCTTCTGCCGATGATTCCGGTTCTGGCAGGAGCCATACGGCAGTTTTATGGCGATGACCCAAAGACAGCTCTGTCTCTGGCCACGCTGATCATGTCAGTCATTCCTGGGGCCATTGGGTTTATCGTCTGGGAACTCAAGGAAAACTGGAAGTTATATGAAGCCAACAGGCCCCGCGACCTTCAGCCCAGGGCGATTGGCCATCATGGCGAATCAATGCACCGGCTGCTGTATCCGGGTTTCCACAGCGGCACCATTCCCAAGTTGTTTCAACGCATTCGAAGAACGCGATTGAAAGCCCTGCGCACTGGCCGAATGTCGTCGCTGGTGAACCAGACACAGAAACTGCATCATGCGGGCGAAGCCTTATTTCGGTTCATTGATCGGGAGCTGGTGAGGGTCATCAATTCCACGACAATGTTTCGCGATCATCCCGTTCATATCAGCCACCTTGGGATAACCAATCTCAGCGTCTCACTGGAATTAAGCTGTTCTACAAACACTTCACCATTTATTCTTCGGCTGAAATGCGAGCATGGGTGGCTTGTGGCTGATGTGATAAAAAGTGGCTGGACTGACGAACTTGACCACGATCAGTGGCAGGTCTTCCGTGTCGCTCTCGCTGGTTTTCTGGCTGAAAGCTCGGTTGATCTCACAGAATCTCAAATCGTTAACTCCGGCATTTCCAAACCCCTTTCCCGCGTACTGGTTGACTACGAGGGGCTGGTGGTTTTCCCAGACCCGCTTTATCACCCGCATGATCGGATTTTTTACGACCTGACGATTGACGGAGACATTTTGCCCAGGACCAAATCTCTGAGCGACCCTTTTGCGATTTTAAATGGAATTATCCCCGATCGCCTGGTATTCGATGACGATTCCCCCTGGCCAGCCATTAATTCCAGAGAAATCAACTTGAAACAGTCTCCTGTGACATGGGCTGAATGGGTTGCTTACTGGGGCAAAGGCGGGCGACCGGGCCGGCTTCCGGAACGGGCTCGGCTTGCATTTCTGCCCAGAGACTACCAGAATGAGCAGGGCCGGTAAAACCTTAGAGATCAGGTGCATAGCCGGCAAATGGGGAAATAATGAATACATACATCAAGACTGGAGAAATGACAATTGAAAGACGTCAACACTTTGATCAGGGAGAAACTGGACGAAATTGAAATCGAAGAACGTGTCCAGATCCTTTATGCTTGTGAATCAGGCAGCAGAGCCTGGGGTTTCCCGTCGATCGACAGTGATTACGATGTCAGGTTTATTTATATTCGTCAAAGCTTAGATTACCTTTGTCTTGATGAGCCACGCGACGTGATTGAGCGACCTATTGTGGGTGATCTTGATATCAACGGCTGGGATCTTCGTAAAACACTGAAACTATTTTACAAATCTAATCCGACACTTATGGAATGGCTGCTCTCGCCAATTGTGTATCTCGAAAAAAGTTCGGTTGCAAATAACATCAGAAATCTCGCGTACCAGTTTTACCAGCCTGCCGCTGCCTATGCTCATTATCACAGTATGGCCAGGTCAACCTACCGCCAGGAACTTCGGGGAGAGAGCATTGCACTGAAAAAGTATTTTTATGTCCTCAGGCCAATCTTTGCAATGAAGTGGATTGAAGAAGGATTGGGAGTAGTGCCAACTGAATTTCAAGTGATGCTTGATAAACTGCCGCTTGAAAATGCGATCAAAAGTGAAATCAATGATCTGCGAGAAAGGAAAAAATCAGGTGTAGAGCTTGGCCGTGGGCCCCGCATTGAAACAATCAGCCAGTATATCGAAAACGACTTGCAATCACGTGAAAACGGTTATCCTGATTTACCAAAAGTTAAAAACAATACCGATGAATTAAATCAGCTTTTTCAACAAAGCCTCAAAGACGTTTGGGCCTGATTGAATAAATCTGAATCTCAAATATCTGGATTAAATAACCGGTTGCCAAACAGAAATCAAAGCGGGTCACGACAGAATGAGAGTCGTGACCTGCTGATTGTATTTGATTTAACAGCCAGTTCGATCAGGCTGCATCGGCTTTAAGATTCTGCAGGCTCGGATTTTCAATTTCCTCGCCCTCAACAATTTCTTCGCGACGGACAAGCACGTCGGACGGGGCTTCAATGCCAATACGAACGGAATTCCGATCGACTTTCACTATGGTGATGCGAACATCCTCGCCGATCTGAAACCGTTGACCGAGCCTCCTGCTCAGGACCAACATGATGCAATCTCCTTGAGTAAAACCTGTGTCGTTCGTCCGTAGGTGCAGATTCAAGCATGCCTTTTTCAAGGCAAAGTGTGTGATACCCGAGACTCGAAAAACTGTAAACCCCATTTTTGGAAATTTTTCAAAATAATTTCCAGTCACTGATCACAATCACCTTGCCTGGAATTCATATACGTCTCACGATGATGCAATTTGTAAAAAGCACAAGTTGTTTTGTTTTCCAAAATCTGTGTTCGAGAAGTAAAATAAATTGAAAAGCAATTGAGAGCCTCAAAACGATGGATATTGGTCATTGAAGAAAATTGGCAAATCTCAACTTAGCCTGATCTTCCTCTTCGGTTTCGTGATTTGCTGGACACAGGTCGGCTGGTTTGGCCTGAAGCCGGTGGGTGGTGATGCCACTCGCTTCGGGCTTGGCCTGATGGCCGGGCTGTCGCAGGCGATGGCCGAGAGACGAATTCCGCTTTGGAACAGCCTCTGGGGATATGGCTTTCCTGCTTTGGCTGAAAGTCAGTTGGGTGTTTTTTATCCACCCCACATTCTGCTTTATGGTCTTTTACCGCTGGAGTCTGCCTATTCTTTTGACATGGCCCTGCATGCCCTCTGGGCGGCTTTGGGTGCATGGCTTTTGACCAGACGATTGGGAGTTTCAGCCGCCGGGGCAGCCCTTGCAGGCATCGTCTTCACTGGCTCTGGCTTTTTCGTTGTCCACCTGCCGCACCATTGGGGCTTCACCACTGGCTCGTGGTTGCCCTGGATTTTTTACGCTGGGCTACGGCTCGCGCAATCTTCAGCCGAATCTTTATCAAAGCAAATTCGGTGCCTGATAGTGCTGGCCATGACTATGGCAATGCCTGTGCTGACAGGCCACTTTCAGCTCGGTTTTATCAGCATGGTCAGCCTCGGTATCTGGTGGCTGTTTCTCTCGATTTCTGGGCGAAATTCAGGCAAAATCCGATTCGGCCGCTTCTGGCTGATGGCTTTTCTGGCACCCGTTTTGGCCCTGTGGCTGTCGTTGGCGCAAGTCTGGCCAACGGCACAACTGGCGAATTTGGCCAACCAACAGAGAGATTGGGAGTATCTCTCGGGCTTTGCCCTGCCGCCAACACATCTGGCTGGGCTTTTAGCACCAGCCTTTGGACGAACCGTCACTTTCTGGCGGCCTCTGTTCTGGGATCAGTTCCATACATCACCCGAAGAACTTTTCTTCTACATAGGAATTGTGCCTCTTGGCCTGGCTGGTGCTGCTGTGTGGCAGAAATTTCGAAACGATCATGCGACCAGATCACTGGTTTTTACATTAATTATTACGATTCTTCTGGCATTCGGGCCTTATTTTCCTGGTTTTGACCTGCAGATCTGCATGCCCGGTTTTTCTTTTTTTCGGGCACCGGCCCGCTGGACAATTGCCTCGACATTGATTCTTTCAATCCTGGCTGGCGACGGTTTTGACTTATTGCTCAATGATTTTCATCGAGTGCGGCGGATACTCCTGCGGCTCTGTATGATGTTTCTGATTCTGCTTCTGACATTCGTTGTTTCAATTGAAGTTCTCATTTCAATTTCCAAAACGAACAGTAAAACAAACGGCAACGTCACAGAGTTGAGTATCTCTGCAATAGAAACCGTTCGCCGTGGCTTCATGCCACCCTGGCAAGATGTGAAAACACTGCGTGAATGGGTCGCCAATGTGAATTTTGATGGTTACGAGAAGCCATATACCCGGCTTGATCTGAGAAGTTTGAGCCGTGATCGCCAGAAAGCATGGCTGGCTGAGGTGGGGCCGCCGTCAGGCCTTCTCATATTTCTGATCACAGGTCTTTCCTTCATTCGTCAAAGAAACAATGCATTGGCTTTGCTGGCAATCACATTGTTGTTTGATTTTGTATTGCTCTGGCAGCTTCGGCCGATTGAAACGGCCCCCATGAGGGCGATTGTTGAACAGAGCCTGGTGCTTAAGCGACTGGGCGAGTTAAGTCATGGGCAGGATTGGCCGGCGGCTGTGGTGGGTGACCTTGGCAACTTGCCGATGGCCGTAGGGGCATCGCCACTACGTGCTTATCGCACGCTCGATATTCCCGTGATGCCTGAACTGACAGCCGAAATTGCCCAGCCATTTGATGCCAGATTTCTCGACCTTGCCCGGCTGGCTGGTGTTGGAATTTATATTTTTGATCCGTCAACCTGGGCACAGATTAAAGGCCGATGGCAACCACCAAAAGCACGAATCGAAGAAATTGACGACCCCACTTTATGGGCCTGGCTGACAACTTCTGAGATAGCCCGGCGCGGGAAAAACACGAAATTCGGGCTGGTGATTTTGGACAAACCCGTGGCCCGGGCTTGGCGAGTACCGGATGGAACCGAGTTGACCAGGCGAGATTTTGTTTATCGCGTATCGGCAACGGCTCAACCCCTACAAGTACAACGAATCGAGCCGGAGATGTTGACGATTAGCCAAAAAACCGATTCGGCGGAATATTGGGTGATTGCACAGTGGGCTGATCCTTCATGGAAGGCTGGGTTAAAAAATCAGGAGGGTAAATCAGTTGCAGCGGAGCTGATTGAAGTTGATGGTGGCTGGCAAGCCATACGAATACCAGGCCCAGGAACATGGACACTTAGTTTATCTTACATGCCGGCAGGGTTTACCGGAGCACTGATTTTTTCGGTGGTTGGATTCGCAGGGGCGATTGCAGGCTACCTGGCATTATCATGCAAACCAATAAAGAGAAAACACTTAAAGCCAATTAACAACTTTGATTTAAAATCTGGTATTTCAGATTGATCTATGATACTTGTCAAGAAAAAGACAACAAAAATTGACTTTTCAGATGCAATTGCATTATTAATTGCATGTCGGCGAAAGAAGGGCATTGATATTGAAATTGCAGAGCCCTTGCGATTCCAAGCAAACTTCCGGTGGTTTCGGAAGAGTTATCAGGTCTAAAACCTGGTATTAAAGAGAAATGTGGAATCGCGATCAGCAAGGACTGATCCGACGAAGATCGTTCGAGATCTGGGGAGATTGATACCATGTTGCGTCATGAATCACTTCGAATGGCTTATTCTCAACCGGCCCTGTGCTTGGTTGCAGCCAATCGCCCAAGAATCCGAGGGATCATAAATTCAATAAATATAATCCTTTCGGGGAATATACAGAGCTGGCAATTGAGAACAGTGAAATGAAAATAATTGCCAAGGCCTGATCGAATCAATGGGTGTCGTGGATCGCGGTAACTTCTGTAATCTTGGTGAAAAGAACAGATACTGCGGGATCTTGTTTCCCCGCTGAATCATGCGATGACTGGTGTTGAAAGATCCGGATACTTCGGAACTTTTGGTTGCGGGTTCGAACCCCGCCAGTGTCATTGAATTTCATACAATGACACTGTAGCTCAACTGGATAGAGCGAAAGTCAATAAAACCGGATCGAATGTTACCCGGCATTGCCTGAT
>JBJTRR010000803.1:0-8009 GCA_046076185.1 bacterium
CTGGCTGTGTGGACAGGGCCGAGGCCATGGCCATTGCCCGCTCGGTGGCCGACAGCCCCCTGGTGAAAACGGCGATACACGGGGCCGACCCGAACTGGGGTCGTATCGTTTCGGCCGCAGGTTATGCCGGAATTGATTTTCAGGAGACGGAAATGTGCCTGAAGCTCAACGGCTTCCCGCTTTATCACAAGGGCGTGCCGCTGGTTTTTGATGCCGCGAAGGTCTCGGCCAATATCCGCGACAATCGTGAGACACACATTGAGCTTGTCTTCACACGCGGTGGTTCGTCCATTCGCTTCTGGACATGCGACCTCACCGCTGAGTATATCCACTTGAATGCCGATTATACGACATAATTCAGAGAATTGCGGTTTGATGGCAGCTTAAACGGCTTTTATCAAGTCGGAATTGTGTCATCTATTACCTTTAGTTCTTGTAGTAGGGCACGAGCTATCGTGCCATTTCCCATGTATTTAACGAATCGGAATTCTGAGCAACGGCCATTGCCTTTGGTGCTTGTAGAGATCGATACATTGTGCCATTTCCCTATCCGTTTATTGCTTGCACAAAGCTATGGTTTTGGTTCCCATGCCGAATTCTTCAATATCAAATCTCTGTGTTCGCTTTGGTCGAATGGTTATTAATGATTCTAAAATCTCTATCGAATCGAAATTCGTTATTGTCTGGCAATTTGCCTGAGGGTGCTGCCAAAAACAAAGCCTGAAAGGAAACTCGGACTACACTCTTACCCAGCGGCCACGTTTTTGAGATAATGATGTATATCGACTTAAATGCCAGCCAGATCTTTCATGCAAAAGCCTATGAACGCCCGAAGATTCGCCAGCCTGATTGCTCTTTCACTCGTCGCCGGTTGTGGCGGGGGTGATAAAGAGCCTGTGCAACCATCGACAAACATCGCAGCCACGGAGACGACCGAAATTGCAGCCAAACCCGCCGCTGAATCGGCTCCCAAAGCACCGGCCGAACTGTGCGAGCCGCCTTCCCGGCCATTGGCTGCGGCCATCAAGGCGGCCTCGGCAGTTGCCGACCAGGCTTCAAAAACCAGCGAAAATCCACAGGAAGGGAAACCGCCCGAGGGCATGGTGTGGATTGCACCGGGCAAATTCTGGATGGGTGCCGAAGACCCGACCATGCCCGACGCCCGCCCTGTGCGGGAAATCGAGCTTTCTGGCTATTGGATGGACGCCACCGAAGTGACCAACCGCCAGTATGCCGAGTTTGTAAAAGCCACAGGCTATAAAACCGTGGCCGAAATTGCCCCCAAAGCAGAGGATTATCCGGGGGCCGACCCGAAACTCCTGGTGCCGGGCTCAGTGGTCTTCACACCGCCCAACATGCCGGTGCCGCTCGACGATTTCCTTCAGTGGTGGCGGTGGCAGCCGGGCGCTGACTGGCGGCACCCCGAAGGCCCCGGCAGCACCATTGAGAACCGCATGGATCACCCTGTGGTGCAAATTGCCTACGACGACGCCGTGGCCTATGCCAAATGGGCCGGCAAGCGGCTGCCCACCGAGGCCGAGTGGGAAAAGGCATCAAGGGGTGGCCTTGAGCGTAAGAAATATGTGTGGGGCGACGAGCTGAACCCCGGCGGCAAGTGGATGAGCAATAACTGGCAGGGCGGATTTCCACACGACAACAGTAAGGCCGATGGTTTCTTGACAACTTCCCCTGTGAAGTCCTATCCGCCAAATGCCTTGGGGCTTTATGATATGTCGGCCAATGTGTGGGAATGGTGCTCAGACTGGTATCGCCCCGACAGCTATAAAACCATGGACGCCAAAGACCCCAAAGGCCCGGCCGACAGCTTCGACCCGCAGGAGCCGGGCGTGCCCAAAAAGGTGCACCGGGGCGGCTCGTTTCTGTGCAGCGACCTTTACTGCATTCGCTATCTGCCGGCCGCCAGGGGCAAAGGTGCTCTCGATTCAGGCGCGAATCATATCGGTTTCAGGTGCGTGAAAGACGCAAAATAACGCCAATTCATTCTGGAATATATATGCCATGCACCGATTTTTCCGCTTACTGGCCGTTTTGGCGGCACTGATTTCAACCAGCCACGGGCTGATGGCCCAGGCACCACCGGCGGGGCTGAAGTACTTGCCGGCCAAGGCGTTTCACATTCCGCCTGAGACTACGACGGAAGAGTCGGGCTATTTTGCGCTGAGCGAGGGCAAAAACGGCAAGATTTATGTCGGCACGGCCGCCTATGGGCGCAATGCGTATCTGGTGGAATTCGACCCGTCCACCGAGAAAATGCGGGTTGTGCTTGATGCCCACAAGGAGCTTGGCCTGCCTCTGGAAGCGACCGGCTATGCAGCCCAGGCGAAAATACATACGCGAAACTTTGTTGGCCATTCCGGCACAATTTATCTGGGCACCAAGCAGGGTTATCCGCTTGAGCCCGAGAAGAAGACCGGCAAGATTTCAACCTATCGCGGCGGCTATGTGATGACATACGACCCCGCAACCGGGAAGATTGTGAATTTGGGGATGCCCATGCCACTGGGCGACCCCAGGCTGAAAACCGATGGCAAACGGGTGGGTGCCAGCACTGATGCCGAAGGTGAAGGCGTGATTGACGTGGTGGCCGACGAAGCAAGGGGCCTTCTTTATGTGATTACATGCGAGCACGAATTCTGGATGCTTTACGACCTGAAACACCCGGAAAAGGGCTATGGGGTGCTCGGTAACGAACTTTACATGTGGGATCAGCCGAACACGCTGATCGACAACCAGGGCCGGGCGACTTGCATCACGGTAGAAGGCAAAATCGCCCGCTATAACCCCGAAACCGACAATGTGACGGTTGACGACCTGATCGTCGATGGCCAGCCGTTTCGCAAGCTCGTGCGGAAGGATGCCTCAAGCCCCGACTGGCGCCTGGCAGCCGATGGCAAAACAGCCTATCTGCAACTGCTGAATGATCTTCGGCTCTTTGAAATTGATCTGGGTGGCGAGGCTGGAAAGCCCGTAACGGGGAAGTCGGTGGGCAATCGCAAGAACGGGAAGAACCCGGATTCGCGCGGATCAGTCTCAATTGCCCCTGACGGGCATGTCTATTCAGTCATTCGCATCGACAACGAAACCGGCTTCGGCACGGGCTATCTGCACCATCTGACCCGCTATGACCCAGCCAAAAAGACCATGACCGACCTGGGCGTGATCACTGTCAAAAACCCCGGCTTCTTCGACTTCAAGGCCCCCCAGGCCAAGAACCCGGATGGCTCGCTGCGGCCCATTCACGGCTATCACACACTGCCCGATGGCACGCTGACACCCCTGCATGTGGTGCTGGCGATGATTGTCGCCCGCGACGGAACCATCTATGCCACAACGCTTTATCCGTTTACGCTCTTCAAGATTGAGCCGGCGGATGTGGCGAAAAATGCAGCCAGATAATCACGCCAGAATCAGATTTCCGTTCGTCCCGCTTCGTCGGTTTTTCCGTGCCCGTACCTCAAAGCATTTTCAGCCGTTCCAGCCATAGCCTGAGATAACTCTCTGGTTCATAATCGGTTAAGCCTAGCTCGGCCGCTATTGTTCTGATGTTCGATTCAGCGGTCGCCGGGTCGGTTCGATCTTCAAGCACCAGCTCGATTTCGGCAAAAAAACCAAGCTCGCCGGCGTTGTCAATCACAACTGTCACATCGGTGCTGCCGAAACGGATTTCAAACGGTTCGCGAAATTTCTCGACGGTCAGCACTTCGCTAAAGCCCATCGCCGTAAACATAGCCAGTGCCTGGGTATAGACAGTGTCGCCGGCTTCCAGGCCAAATTCAATTTCTTCGCGGGTTTTCACACCCTCAGCCTTTTGTTTCGGGCCTTTATAGGTCAGGCAGGTGCGGTCGGCCTCGCGGCGAATGCGAAAAGCCTCGCCCGTGTGGGCGAAGTCGCGGGCCGGGTGGCGCAGATAGGTGTCAGCCACCACGAACCCCAGCCGGGCAGTCGCTTTTTTTTCCAAAAGTCGCTGTCGGAGCCCATCGGCACCATCGTTAAGTCTATACTTGGCTTCAACTTCAATGGCCATGCTCAGCCCCTCGCCCTGTTATGCCGGGAATTCCAGATTTGCCACACCCGGCGCAAAAATCGCTGTTAGAATCATAGCAGGGTGGATACAAATTCGGCAAAAGTGGTTTAACATAATCGTATCTGCCTGATCACCAACTTCAGACCACTCAACCTCACCGAGAGCCACTCACCATGAATTCAAAATTATCCCGCTCCCTTCGACTGGCACTTCTAAGCAGTGGCCTGCTGTTCGCCCAACCTCTTACCATCAAGATATTTGCGCAGGAAGAATCGCCCAAAAAAGTGACCGAATCGGCCAACTCTGCCAACCCGGCTGTGCCGGCGGCTGGCCATTCCATTCATGGCGAGGCCTTTAACGAAGGCCCCCGGCGGGCCGCCGAGCTGAAACCAGGCCAGGGCGAAGCAAATTTTTCGGTAACGACAACATCGGCCGAAGCCCGCAAGTTCATCAATCAGGGCGTAGCCCAGCTTCACTCGTTTTACTATTTTGAAGCCGAGCGTTCGTTCCGCCAGGTGGCCAAGCTCGACCCCAAGTGCGTGATGGCCTATTGGGGCATGGCCATGTCGAACGTGAACAACGCCAAACGGGCCAATGGCTTTCTGGCCGAGGCCCGCAAGGTAGCCAAATCGGTGACGATCACCCCGCGTGAGCTGGCTTACATTGATGCCCTGGAAAAATTCCACAAGCCGGGTGCCGACGAAAAAACCCGCCGCAATGGCTATCAGGACGGTCTTGACCAGATCATTCAGGACCACCCCGACGACCTCAACGCCCGTGCCTGGTATGCCCAGGCGGCTTGGGAAGGCGGCCGCGTAAATGGTGGCGTCGGCAATCGCAAGGCTGTTGATATCGTGATTCAGTCGGTGCTTGACAAACAGCCGAACCACTCGGGTGCCCACCATTACCGCATACACTTGTGGGACGGCGCAAAACCCATCAGGGCCGTCTCTTCCGCTGAAAAATTCGGCATTGTCGCCCCCGGCATCGCCCACGCCTGGCACATGCCGGGCCACACTTATTCGGGCCTTCAGCGATACCCGCAGGCAGCTTACCAGCAGGAAGCCTCGGCCCGCGTTGACCACGCCTACATGATCAACGACCGCGTCATGCCCTTTGAAATTCACAACTACGCGCACAATAACCAGTGGCTGGCCACAAGTTATTCCAACATCGGCCGCGTGAAAGACGCCCTGGCCGTGGCCCGCGACCTGGTTGACCAGCCACGCGACCCCGCCAAAAATCACAAAAATGATGGCGGTTCAAGCCAGCGTAACGGCCGGGCCCGTCTCACCGAACTTTACCTCAAATACGAGCTTTGGGATCAACTCGTTAGCGACGTAAACAACGGCCTGCTCGACTTTTCTGACATTATGATCGAACGCCGGCAGAAGTGGCAGGCCCTGGGCAAAGCCGCTGCCGTGAAGAAGGATAAGCCGCTGATCGACAAACTTCTGGCAGAAGTTCAGGGCGTGATCGACGCCGAGCAGAAAAAGCCTGAAAAACAGCGAGACAAGGGGCTCGTCTCGGCCGCCCAGGCCATCCAGCCCGAACTTCAGGGCTATGCCGACTTCATCGCCGGCAACACCGGCCCGGCCTTTGAAAAATTCGCCAAGGCCAACCTTCGCCCCGACATCCTCACAATCCTGCACACCTCGGCGAAAAATTACGGCTTTGCGGAAGTCGAAGCCAAAAAACTCGCCGACCAGTCTCCCAACCAGTTTCAGCCTCTGGCCGCTTATATTGAAGCCCTGGAAAAGGTCGGCAAAACCTCCATCGCCCAGGAACAATACAAAAAGCTGGTGTCGATGCTTCGCCATGCTGATTCCGACACACCCATTGCTAAACGTCTTTCGGCAATTGTCGCAACCTGGAAGAAAAATGGCTGGGCTGAACCGGCTGACCCCGACAAAAACAAGCCGATTGTGCCCGAGCAGATCGACCTGTCAAAACTTGGCCCCCTGGCATGGCACCCATCAACTGCCAACGAATTCGCCCTGCCAGACACTGCCGGCAAGCCCTGGCAGATGTCAGACCGAAAGGCCACCGGGCGTAATACAATCGTCATTTTCTTCCTTGGCGGCAAGTGTGCCCACTGCATGCAGCAGCTTCAGGCCTTTGGTAAAGAGTTTGACAACTTTAAGAAGGCAGGGGCCGACATTGTCGCCATCAGCACCGACGGGCTTGAAGCCACCCGCGAGCTGAAAAACAACGCCGATGGCATCAAATTCCCCATGCCGATTCTCTCGAACCCCGACCTTGGCGTTTTCAAGCAGTTTCAGGCCTTTGATGACTTTGAAAACCTGCCCCTGCATGGCCTTTTCATTATCGACGCCAATGGCATGGTTCGCTTCCAGCGTCTCAGCCCCGACCCCTTCATGGACATTGATTTCGTGAAAGCCGAATCGGCCCGGGTGCAGAACCTTGTAAAACATGGTAGATAAGCAATGAAAACGAAGCTGCGACGGATCGCAACCTCTGTTCTGCGAATGTCAGTTGGTGCGTGCTATGGCTATGCGGCAATCATGCCGCTGGCCAAAACCGCCGACTCGACCGATCGCTGGCTTCTGGCTACAGGCCCGCTTTTTTTTCTTCTGATATTTGTCAACTTTCTGGGCGGCTTTATCGTCAGTGTCGCCCTGCACGAATTGGGGCATGTCGTTGCCGGAAAACTCGCTGGTTTTCGCTTCGCCTTCATGATCTTCTGGCCGGTGCAGATCCATAAATCCGGCGAAAAAGCCCTGCGAATTCGCTTTCGCACACGAACCGGGCTTGGCCTGGGTGGCCTGGCGGGCATGGTGCCGCAGGCTGGGTCTGACTTCCGTAAGGCTTATATGAAAATGATCGCCGGCGGGCCGCTCGCCAGCCTGTTGTCATTTTGTGTTTTTACTTCTGTCGCAATAAGTCTTGGGCTTGGCAGAAACCTTATCGGCAGTGTTTTATGGAACATAGGCCTGACAAGCCTGTTGCTTTTTGTCAGCTCAATCCTGCCCCGGAAGACGGCTGGCTATCTCTCTGATGGTGCCATTCTGCAACTGATGAGATGGGGCGACGAAAAAGCGGTTCAGCGTTATCTCGTCCTTTTTGAAATGGCCTCCAAAATCGCCTCTGGCACGCGACCGGCTGCAATCGCCCCTGAGGGGCTGACGGTTCTGGCCGATCTTGAGCCTGCCGAGCCCAGCTTTTTCAATGCACGGCACTTGGCCTTTCTGCACGCTGCCGACACTGGCAATCTGGCTGCGGCCCGCGGCTTTATTAATGAAATTCAGCAGAATCTGGCCCAGGCCCCGCTTCTATTCAGATCCAAATACAATCTTGATGAAGCCTGGCTTCTGGCACGCGAAGGCCACACTGAAAAAGCCCGCGAATTGCTGAAAGTGAATCAGAATGGGCTGGTTGAGCCCTGCGAAATTCGCCTGGTCGAAGCCGAAATCGCCCTGGCTGAAGGCAAACCGGAAGATGCCCGCCGAATCGCCCTGGAATCACTCGCCCTGATCGATCAATCGATGACCCCTTCCGCCCATGCCTTTGCCAGACACCGGATTAAACAGATTATCATATAAATTGTTTTAATTTTATACAGTGGATCGCTCTGTCGTCAGCCCTGGTCCACGCCTCGCCGTGCAATTTTAACAATTACGACTGTTATAGGTCACGAGAGATCGTGCTGTTCCCTGCCTTTAACAAGCCGAAAACGTCAGCGACGGCCACGGTTCCCTTTTGACTTTGGTATTTGCAGGGCAACGGCTTGCCATGCCGTTTCGTGTATTTACGGTTGTAGTATAGCACGAGACAACGTGCCGTTTCCCTATGTTTTAACGAGCCGAAAGCGTCAGCAACGGCCATGGTTTTACATAATAATATATTTATACTATTAACCACAGAGGACACAGAGTTCACAGAGAAAAAACAACGGAGGGCGGTCATCCTGACCGACATTGTTTTCTTTGCGTCTTGGCGGCTT
>JBJTRR010000804.1:0-5982 GCA_046076185.1 bacterium
GAAAGCTCACGGGTGATCTGCGACTGTCTGGCACGGTTGTAAAGTCTTGAGAGCGTTTTGATCATCTCTTCCGCATTTTCCGTGGCACCCTTCATCGCCACCATGCGGGCGATCTGTTCGCTCACTGCGGCGTCGAGAAAACACTTGAAAAGCCGTACCTTGAAGGAAACCGGAACAATCTCCTCAAGAATGCTCGCAGCGTCAGGCAAATAGGCATACGGCACGGAAGATGTAGATGTTTTTGTTTCCGTCTCGGCTTTCTTCCCACGGGAAGTGGTTTCCAGTGCACCAACGTCCTTGGTAGACATCGGCAACAGAGTCGAAACAACAGCCTCCTGGCGGGCGACCGTCAGGAATCGGGTGTAAATCACATCAACACGGTCAATCTTGCCTTCAATGAAGAGATTGATGTAGCGATCAGCAATTTCTTCCACTTCAGAAAACTGGGGCCTGTCTTCGAAGTGCGTAAAGGTTTTGTCAGGCTTGATACCCTGAAACCGCAAAAAATTGATACCGCGTTTGCCGGCCACTTCCAGATGCGTCCTGACACTCGCCAGCTCGTTTTCCTGGCGGGTACGCACACACTGTCTCAAGACGTTGGCGTTGTAACCGCCAGCCAGACCACGATTGCTTGTCAAAACAAGCAAAACAGCGTTTTCCGGCTTGGGCCGCGACTCCAGAAGAGGGTGACGGACATCGGCTTCGGACGCGCTGAGATCCTGCACCAGTTCTGCAATTTTTCTGGTGTAGGCATCGGCCTCGGTCGCCCTGTCCAGCGCCTTCTTGAAACGGGCGGTGGCGATGAGTTCCATCGTCCGCGTGATTTTTTTGATATTTTGGACCGCCTTGCGGCGTCCGACAATCGCACGGGCCTTGGCCATGACAGTCTAACTCGTGTCGTGAATTCCTGAGGTAGATAAAAGGCCAGGTGGATAACCTGGCCTTCCGCACGTTGATTACTTGCCGGCACCCACCAGGGCACCAGCAGGCTTGGCTGCACTGGTAAACTGGGTGTTGTAATCTTCAAGGGCCGTCTTCAGACCGGTGAGAACTTCCGGCGAGAGCTTCTGTTCCTTGAGCAGAAGGTTACGAACTTCCGATCGCTGCTCACGCACGAACTGCAGGAAGCCAACTTCCCAATCGCGTACGCGGCTGACCGGAATATTATCGAGATAACCTTCTGTACCGGCATAGATGACCATGACCTGGTCAACGGCATTCAGTGGCTCGTAAAGCGGCTGCTTGAGCAGTTCAACCATGCGGTAACCACGGTCAAGCTGAAGCTGGGTGGCTTTGTCAAGTTCCGTACCAAGCTGGGCAAACGCTTCCAGTTCGCGGAACGCGGCAAGGTCAAGTCGCAGACCTCCCGCCACTTTCTTCATCGCATTGATCTGGGCTTTGCCACCTACGCGGCTGACTGAGATGCCGACATCGATCGCAGGACGAACGCCTGAGAAGAAAAGGTTCGGCTGAAGGTAAATCTGACCATCGGTGATCGAAATCACGTTGGTCGGAATGTAGGCCGATACTTCACCTTCCAGCGTTTCAATCACTGGCAGTGCTGTCAGCGACCCGCCCGAGGTGTCTGTCTTGGCCACAACGTGGCCGTCAGCATACGAAGATTTCAGGTCGTGGCTGGCTTCTTCATGGCCGGGCACGCCGATATAAATCTTGCCGTTGACGCCAGATTTCTCGTCGATGGGTGCCTTGTCGCCATCAGCACGCTTTTTGATGATGACGTACTTGTTAGCGAGCTTGGCCGAGCGTTCCAGAAGGCGGCTGTGGGCATAGAAAACGTCGCCAGGAAACGCTTCACGACCAGGAGGCCGACGCAGCAGGAGCGAAAGTTCACGGTAGGCAACGGCCTGTTTTGAAAGGTCGTCATACACGCAAAGGGTTGGCATGCCTTTTTCGTACATGAAGTACTCAGCCATCGCACAACCGGCGTAAGGAGCAATGTACTGCAGAGGTGCCGGGTCGGAAGCACCGGCCGCAACGACGATGGTGTAATCCATGGCGCCGTAGCGAGTCAGGACATCAACAAGGCTGGCCGTTGTGGATTCCTTCTGGGCCACAGCCACATAAACACAAATCGTGCCCTGACCCTTCTGGTTCAGGATGGCATCAATTGCGATCGCCGTTTTGCCCGTTTTGCGGTCACCGATGATCAATTCTCGCTGACCACGACCGATCGGGGTCATGGCATCGATAGCTTTGATACCCGTCTGCAGAGGCTCGTCAACAGGCTGACGATCGGCAATACCGGGAGCAGGAGATTCAACCAGCCGCGAGTGCGGAGTCACAATCGGCCCCTTGTTGTCAATCGCCTCACCAAGAGGATTCACAACGCGACCGACCATCGCCTCGCCCACAGGAACTCTCAGCAGCTGAGAAGTGGCCGTAACAGTCTCGCCTTCGTGAATCTGCTTGTAATCGCCAAGGATGATCACACCGACCGATGATTCTTCGAGGTTGAAAGCCAACCCGCGAACACCGTTCTGAAACGTGACCATCTCGCCAGTCATTACGCCGGAAAGGCCATGGACACGAGCAATACCGTCACCAACCTCAACAACCTGACCAACTTCAGTCCGGGTTGTCTGAGCCTGAAACTGCTCGATCTCACGCTGAAGTATGGAGCTGATCTCGTCGGCTCTGAATTTCATGGATTTTTCCTTGCAACAAGTTATTGCGAAGCTGCTCGAGCCGGCTTCGGATGGAGGAATCAAACTGCAGATCCCCGACCCGAATCACCAGGCCACCAATGAGACTGGGATCAACGACATAATCGATATTGGGTACAAGACCAATACGGTCCTGAAGCTGTTTTTTGAGGGATTCGTGCTGCTCGTCGCTCAGCTTGGAAGCAACGGTGACAGAGACCCGGCATCGCCCGAGAAGTCTGTCGCTGTCAGTTGTCAAACGATCGGCCAGTGCCGCAAAAAGATCAAGTCTGCCGCGATTGTTAAGCACACGCAACAGGTTAAGAACCAGCTCATGCACTTTGCCTGAGAAAGACTTGACAATAATGGCATCCGACTGCTCGGTCGATGCTCCCGCCGAGAGGCCGCGAAGAAAGGCCGGGTTATCGCGAAACAGAACTGCGATTCCCTGAACCTCTTCAACAACTTCAGCCAGTACACCCTTAGCCTGGGCCGCGTTCAGAACAGCTTCGCTGTAAACACGCGAGAGTTGAACCTGACTCTCATCAAAGACTGTCTGAACCTGAGCGGAAGCAGTCGTCTCAGCCATTATCGTCCGCTCCCCGTTGAGGTGCTGAAGCCAAAAGCAGAACGGTCTGGAAGTTCTTTGGCTGCCAGATCAAGCATACGCTTGTGATCGTCGGCCGAAAGATTTTTCTGGAGCACTTTGCCGGCAATCTGAACCGAAACATCAGCAGCTTTTGACCAGATTTCGACAAGGGCTTCGTCCTTGGCCTGAAGGATGTCACGTTCGGCACGGGCCTTGAGTGCTTCAGATTCAGACTGGGCCTTAGAAATGATATTGTCAGAAGTCGTCTGGGCATCGCGACGGGCTTCATCAAGTAGGGCCTTGATTTTGTCAGACGCAGAAGCCATTTCGACTTTGTACTGTCGCAGCAGACCTTCAGCTTCGTTGCGGGCCTTTTCTGTGTCATGCAGGCATGCTTCAAGGTGATGTTCGCGATCATGCATGGCCTGAACAACCGGCTTCCAGCCAAATTTTGTAGCCAGCAGGAGCAGAACCATAAAGACCACGAATGACCAGATGGCCAGAGGAGCCTGTTCTTCAAGCTCGGCACCTGACATTGGAATGACCTTCGGATCGGCATGTCCGCCGGAGTCGCCATGACCTGCTTCGGCACCATGAGCCGCTGGGGCACCATGGTCGGCCTTTGCCGGTACCGGATGGTCATCCGCTGCATGCAAACCTGCAGAGAATGCAAAGAGTAAGACCGCCAGAGCAGTCGAGATTCGCTGAATCATGGTGTGAATTCCCGAACGAACAGACACCGTGGTTGTAAGATCAGGTGGCCCGACGCGGACCACCGATGACGAATCAGATCAACCAGTTTTAAAGGGCGATCAGGAAGAGCAGCAGGGCGAAGAAGGTAAAACCTTCAATAAGAGCGGCTGCGATGATCATAGAAGATGAAATATTACCTGCAACTTCTGGCTGACGGGCTATGCTTTCCACAGCAGCCGAAGCCAGCTTGCCAATACCAAAGGCCGCCCCCATGACAATGAGTCCAACACCCAGTGGCTTCAGGTCTGAGAAAGGACCGGCTGGGGTTGTCTGAGCCATGGCCATAACAGGGACAAGCGTGACAAACGCGAACGCCATGAACAGAACCTTCATCAACTTCATCGCAAGAACTCCTAGTGCCCGTCAGGGCGAAATTGCAAAGCCAGAGAACTGTCCAGCGAACTGTACTACACCCAATGAATCAGTGGGCGTGCGAAGCAGCACCGATGAACAAAGCAGAAAGGAACGTGAAGATGTAAGCCTGCAGAAACGCTACCAGAAGTTCGAGGCAGCTGATAAAGACAGCCCCAAAAATACTGGCAGGTGCCACAAGGTAGAACAGATTTCCTGACGCTTCAAGGATAAAGCCCAGGATCACTGCGAGCACAAGGTGGCCTGCCGTCATGTTAATGAACAGACGCACGGCAAGCACAAAGTGTTTGATGATAAGCCCCAGCAGTTCAATCACGAACATCAGCCCCCACATCATCATGCCAGGGATGTTGACCGAACCTTTATAACCATATTTCTCAAGATTCACTTCACCTGGCACTTCCAGATGGGGAACAAGATTCTTGAAGAAACCAAGGTAGCCGAAATGACTGGCACCGGCCCTGTAAACAGCCAGAAATGTGATGAAAGCCAGTGTGAGTGTAACGACGATCGAACTTGTAGCCGAAGCACCACCGGGAATCATACCGAGAAGGTTGCATGAAAGCACAAAGAAGAACAAGGTCAGCAGATATGGCATGTGGTGGTAAGCGTCATGATCACCAATCGCCGGCACAGCAATCTTGTCTTTGATGAAATAGACCAAAGATTCGATCATGTTGGCAAAAATGCCTTTGGTCACATGATTTTTCTTCATCTGGCGGGCATATGTCATTGCGATCAGAATGACAATACATGATGCAATCAGTTCCATCAGCATAAATCGGGTGAGCTGGAACTGGCCAAGGATCGGCAGATGGATTTCCGGCAGATGAATCACCTGACCCCACGGCATTTCCAGGGTGTTGTGATCCACAACGTGAGAAATTGGGCTGTGACCGGCCATAAGGCTTTCAACCTGCTTTTCTTATCGCGATTTGCCCTTGGGCAGTTCACGAACAAGTTGCCTGATTTGCAAGAACATCGACACGATACCCAGAACCAGCCCCAAAAGGCTTAGCAGCGGCATCGTACAAAACTTTCTGTCGAGTAAAAAACCAATTCCGGGAGGAACAACACAACCGAGAGCCAGATTGATGACTTTCGAGGCTGTTTTGTAGGCGTCCGCAAAGGTTTTCGGGTCGACATTCAGCATGAGATTCCACAGGAACCTTCTTAAGATTGCCTAAAGTTATCGGAAATCTGCCCACCCTGTCAACAACCCGTATCTGAAAAAGCGAAATTTTTCACAAAGTCTGTTTTTTACCCCTGCAGCCCCCCTAACCGCACCCTATTTTCATTTAATAATAAGTCCATCTAGAACAAGCACTTAATGAATACAGACTGACCCCCTGAACCCGGTCAGTTCAACAGGCCGTTTGTAAATTCGTTCAAAAAAAGTATCAAGGCTATTGACACGGCACGGCTGAAAGTGTTACGGTCCAAAAACCTACCCGGTACATGAAACTCTGCGAATAACCCAGTCAAACCCGTTCCTCTTCCGCGAATCGCTGACGACGACCAGCGTCTGTTCACGATTTTTCATTCTCTTGAGTGGAAGAGTCCCGCCAACCGGTATTCGATCGTCATTCTGATGATTTCGGAGGT
>JBJTRR010000805.1:0-2491 GCA_046076185.1 bacterium
TCGGATCGTTTTTCAGGTCAAAAAGTTCTACCCTGTCGCCCGCCAGGCGGTTCTTCACCACCTTCCAGTCGTTGTCAATCAGGGCACCCCGGCCCGTGTGCCGAAAGCCCATCGGCTTGTCCCGGGTGGCCAGCTCTCCGCTGAAAAGTGGCTTCAGGCTCTGGCCATCCACCGGCTTGACGATCGAATCATCCGGCAAGCCAAGCAAATCGACAATCGTCGGGAAAATGTCAAACGTGCCGGCCGGAAAGCTTGTTACCCGTGGCTTAATGCCTGAGGGCCAGTGAATGATGCCCGGCACACGCAGGCCGCCCTCATACATCGACCCCTTAAAATTCCGCAGGTGCCCCACCGTGCCGGGTTTCACCTCGGGCAGGCCGCCGTTGTCGCTGTTAAACCAGACAAGCGTGTTATCAGCCAGGCCCTGCTCGGCCAGCGATTTTCGCAATGTGCCAATCGACCGGTCCATCGCCACCAGCTCGCCATAATGATTGCGGGAAAGCTCATTCAGGCCATCAAATTCGGCCTTGTCGGCGGCATCGGCCACAAAGGGTGCGTGCGGCGAGCCATACCAGATCACCGTGAAAAAGGGCTTGTTCCCGGCCTTTTGCTGGTCGATAAACTTAATGGCCTCGGCCACGATGATTTCGGAAGAATCGCCCCGAAACTCTTCAAACTGGCCATTGCGGCTGAGGATCGGGTCGCAGTCGAAGAAGTTCGTCACCGAAAGCCATGTCTGGAAGCCGAAAACGCCCGGCGAGTGCGTGTCGGTGCCGAAGATCGGCGCCCCAGGCCCCGAAAAGCCGTTCAGGTGCCACTTGCCGAAATGGCCTGTGGCATAACCGGCCTTCTGCATGGCCTGGGCAATGGTTCTGGCCTGCCTGTGCAGCGAATAGCCGTGGTTCAGCGTGCCGCCGCGGTCGTTCGTCCGGCCTGTCATTACCGTGGCCCTGGTGGGCGAGCAATTCGGCGCACCGGCATAAAACCGTTCAAACCGCAGCCCCGCAGCCGCCATGGCGTCAAGGTTCGGCGTCTTCAGCACGGGGTGGCCGCGATAACTCGTCTCGCCCCAGCCCATGTCGTCAGCCATAATCAGAATCACGTTCGGCCTGTCAGCCGCCCTGGCCAGCATCGCGGCGAACAAGACAACCATCATTCCTGCCATGATTCGCCGCATTTATAGGCCTTCTTCAATCGCTTGGCACGCCAGCCAGTGCCTTAAATTGCTGTCAGTTCCTGGTCAACACCAAGGCCAATCGGCCACTCACGCCCGTTTGGCGTTGGCTGCCGCCGCCTTGGCCATGACTTCTTCAAGTGTCACGGGCGAACCGCCGCGCCGCTTCGACTCGTCGGCCGCTTCCATAAAGGCAAACATTTCAATCGTCTCTTTGGCTGAAACAGGCGGCTTGTGATCCTGAAAGAACTGGCAGATCTTCTCAACCAGTGGCTGATAGCCGGAATAGCCCGAGCCCTGATAAATCGACTTTGAGCCAAACACGGTCGAGCCGTAATCAGCCTTGCCCTTGCGAATGCCGCGGAAGGTGCCAATGCGGCCATCAGCCCAGGTGCCTGTGGCAACGTCAAAATCAGGCGTGTGAACGCGAACCACACTCTTGCAGCCGGTGCCCATAATGGTGAAAAGGCTTTCCACGCCGTGCACGCCATACCAGAAGAGGTCGGGGTGGTGTGGCTCAAGCGAGCAGGGGCTGTAGGTTTCAACACCCAGAATCTCGCCAATGGCCGGATTCGTGCGGGCAGCAATGTTCGACTGCGAATAACGCAGAGAGCTTGACGAAAAAATCGGCACGCCAGCCTTGGCGGCAAGGTCGTAAATCAGAATGGCATCAGCCAGCGAGCCAGCCACGGGTTTGTCAACAAACACTGGTTTTTTGGCGGCAATCACCGGGCGAATCTGTTCCAGGTGCGGGCGGCCATCAACCGACTCAAGAAAAACCACGTCCACATCGGCCAGCATGGCTTCAATAGAGTCGCAAATCTTCACGCCGTGCTTGTCTTTCAGCGTCGCCGTATAGCCGGCTACGCGGTCGATCGACGACGGAATATCCTTAGATCCGCCGGGATAAGCCGCCGTAACCTTCACCGTGCCAAGAATGCCCTTGGCTTTGGCCGGGTCATTCAGCAGGCCGGTGAAGGCGACAACGTGTGAAGTATCAAGCCCGATCATGCCGGCCCGCAAGGGTGTGTCGGCCACGGGTGTGAGAGCTTCACGCTCTTCAGCATAAAGTGAAACACCTGAAAACATGCTTGCCCCCAAGCCAGCGGCGATGGTTTTGATGGTTTCGCGACGATTCGGTTCAGTCATGGCGGGTCATTCCTGCAATGTTGGCGTCAATGAATGGGGTTCGATAGCAGCCCGGTAGGTTGTTCAACAGACTAGCGGATCAGTGGCTGCAATGCAAAGGGTTTTCAGCGAATGGGCGAAGCAGTTTTGTGCCCCACATCGGAAACCAGTTGAAAGCCTGGCCGCCGC
>JBJTRR010000806.1:0-1911 GCA_046076185.1 bacterium
AGTAAGCGGTTGATGGGTGGGTTGAAGCAGAAGACCGACCGTTACTTCGTGCGAGGCTCTTTAAGGCAAAAGCGGGTTTGGATGGATCTGGCCAGGGCAGTTTGTTTGTTGATGGATGGAAAACAAACGGGGCCTGATTGCCCGGAGATCACTCACGGCTTTCATGATGAATCCGGGTTATTGGAAATGGTTTTTCAGAGACTAAAGCCTGTAAAAAATTCTCGTTCCAGCTGATTGTAAAGATCGTCCTGATAAAATTTCATGGTTCCCATTGAGACAAGGGCGGAGTCTTTGGAATAGAGGGAAAACCATCGTGAAAAGTGCTGAACAACTTCCTCGCCAGTACTGCAACCAAACTCACCGTAATTCGGGTCGAAGACGAGAAATGTGTTATTGGTTGTGATGTGAAAACCCAGAGCATGACCACCTTCCTGGCCGATATTTCTGCTGCCATTTTGGCCGCCACCAAATCGATACCCTTCCGACTGGGGTAACGCACCGGCTCTCCAACTGATACCGTAGCCGATTCTTTCGCCTTTTCTTAAGGCTACTTCAGATTCGCTGATCAGTGGTAGCAAAACCGGCCCAAGGAGTGTTTGAAAATCAGAAGCATCGCAAAAGTATAAGGCTTTGCGAAATGGATGGCTCATATATCTATCAGAAGACATGTTTGCATATTTGGAAGCGATTCTATCAATAAATTGATTTGTATCCTGTATGGGATTCTGGCTCAAGAAACCTGCACGTTTTTCAGCGGCAAGGTCCATGTTCTGATAGTCAGTTCGGGCTTCATTGAATTTTTTCATGGCTTTCGCCTCATCTCTGGGATTACTGGCCCACACTGCCTGAAATCCGTAATTGAGTTGCTTCTCGAGGTTTTCCTGGTGATGCACTGATGCCTTCTGAATGTTCGCCTGCATGTCGCCCCCCCGTTTTAAATTATCCCTTTCTCGCTGTAAAACATACATTTCCGAGCCTTTTTTTTGCAGTCTATCCAAGCGGGGGTCTTTCAAATTACGGTTAGCCCTGAGGTTCTCTTTAGCCATTTCCAGCAGCTGGAATTCAGCAGCCGCTATACCATATTTTGCAACCATGCCAATCCATTTTGCGTTTTTAGTGGTTTTGTAATTTCGAACATAACTGTTAACCTTCAGGTTAAATTCAGCCTGTATGGCGTCAACTGGTTTGGATGAATCAAGAAGAGAGGATTTACCTGAGGCAACCCACCTCATCAGCCATTTTGTTGAGATACCACCACAAATGCCATTACCCTTCAGAGCTTTTTCATCCATATAGACGGACTGGCCTGAATTCTGAAGTCTCAATTCCGGCTGGGCCACAGTAAACCAGAGGTGAAAGTTATCCATAGTGTTAACAGCGGCTTTAAGTTGATCAGTAAAGTCTTTTTGAATGATATCAAGGTTGTTTAAAGAACTTTCAAGCGAGTCGCGATTGCTGCCGGAAGCCCCTCTTTCTTCTCGTCTGTAGGAACTGAGCAACCATCTGTAGCCGCGAATTCCATCAAAAATGGCTTTTCTCAAGTCTGGATTTTGTTGAATACCCTGATTGCTGAGGCTTTTAATGGCTTCTTTCAATAAGTTTTCAATGGTTGCCCTGTTAAATGACTTCATCAATGAGCTGTCACCAGATCGGAACCATTCACCCACGGTCATTAAAAACCGGCCATTCCGATCAATATTCAGCTTTCTGCCATGCATATTCTGGATATCGTTTTTCTGGTCGAATTTAGCCAGTTCAAGCAGATTATGAACGATGTCGCGAAAAGTAGTAATCTCGACCCTTGCGGTTGCCATGAATGTGGTCCAGTCTCAGGTTGCGGCTTTATTTGTATTTAATCTGGCAAACAGGCGATTTTGCAATTACTCTGATTAGAGTTTTATGAAACAGACG
>JBJTRR010000807.1:0-2217 GCA_046076185.1 bacterium
GTGGCAAATTCCGGGCGATACTTCTGCCCGTCATTTCTTGCCGGCCATTGTTGCCAGGTGTCGTGCCGAGATTACCTCGGCATTGACATTCAGGCGATGAGAAGGCCCCGCCACCCGAGTCGGGAAGTCAGAAGACCGACCCGCGGCCTTTGTCAGTTGTCGTCTGCGCGGGCAGATGCACTGGCGTGGTTTTGCTCAGAAAATGTCACTATGGCAGTGGGCAAATCGCTGATTTCAAAGCGATTTCTCCATGGTGTCGCCCATTAATCCCCAAACGGTTCTGCAAAAGCAGATTTAAACCGATTGCTCGTTAATGGAAAAGTCGGGGAAGGATTTTCAAAAATCATGCCATGCGCCTGTTCGCGTGGTTCAGTGCGGCATTCCGGAATGGCAGGTTCCGGCCAGTTTCGCCATGCATTCACGCTTATTGAACTTCTGGTTGTCATTTCCATCATTGGCGTGCTGGTCGCCTTGCTTTTGCCGGCAGTCAATTTTGCCCGAGAAGCGGCCCGCAGGGCCAGTTGCCTGAATAATCTCAGGCAGGTTGGCATTGCCATGCAGGGCTATCACGAGACCAATCGCATTTTTCCGCCGGGCTGTGTGCAGTTTCGCACCAAAGCCAGGCCACAGAACGTGCAACTGGCCTGGTCGCTTTATGTGCTGCCTTATATTGAGCAAAAGGCACTTTACAGCAGTACGAATCTCTATCTTGCCTTTGATTCCGCTGCCAACACCACTGCCGCTGCCACTGTCATCGCCAGCTATCTCTGCCCAAGCAGCACAAGGCCCAGCCGATTACCACAGGGCAGGGGGGCGTGCGATTATGGCGGCATGAACGGCGAGCGCATCACATCGCCCAACAACCCGCCCAAGGGCACCATGCTCACAGACCAGTGCGTGAGCATGAAAATGATTGTTGACGGCAGCAGTCGCACCATTTTGATTGCTGAAGATTCGGTCAACCCCGATGGCCAGTGGATCAACGGCCTGAACATCTTCGACCAGGCTTTTCCGATCAACCAGGGCCCACCGATGGAAAACGACATGCGTAGCCGCCACCCCGGCGGAGCCCAGTGTGTCATGGCCGACGGCTCTGCCAAATTCCTGAAACAGCCGATCGATAAAAAAGTCGTGGCCGCTCTCTGCACGCGTGCCGGCAAGGAAGCCATCGGCGACGACCAGTATTAACCCACGCTGGCGCGTCATAACACTCCCAATTTTTGAATCAAGGCCGTGAATCCCTCCGGCCGATAATCAGGCTGTAAACATAGCCACAAAGGAAGACCCTGAATGTTTCAATCGTCATATCATCATATTTTCAAATCTTTGATCATGCCTGCCCTCTGCCTTATCGCAGCCTTCACGCAGAACAGCATGGCAACCGATATCGATTTCAGCAATCTGTCGTTATCAGCCGGCAGCTACTGGAATGGCTCAACCGGCACAGGCGGGTTTTCTTCTGGCGGTGCCTTTTTCAACAATTCTTATTATTACGACACCACTTACCAGTATGAATCGTGGTCGGGCTGGTCATATTCCAACATCACGAACACTTCCATCACGGATTACACCAACCAGTATTCAGCCATCACGGGGGCTGGAGTCAATGGCCCTGGCTCAATTTATGCAATTGCCTATGGTGAAGGCCCAAACGACTCCTACATCAATCTGCCCTCGGCGACAATTGCCAATTCCATGAGACTGACCAACACAACCTACACTTATAACTCAATGCTATCCGGCGACCAGTTCGCCAAAAAATTCGGCGGAGCCACTGGCAACGACCCTGATTATTTCATGGTAAAAATCACCGGTTACTCTAGCCCTGGGGCAACCGGCACCGCGACCGGATCAGTTAATTTTTATCTGGCTGATTACCGTTTTGCCAATAACTCGCAGGATTACCTTATTAACAACTGGACAACCGTCAGCCTCTCGGCCCTGAGCCCGGCCACCCGCAGCCTTGGTTTTCAGCTTTTCAGCAGCGATGTCGGCTCTTACGGCATGAACACGCCTGCCTATTTTGCCCTGGGGTCAGTTCAGGTCACAAATGTGCCCGAACCCGCCTCAATTGTGCTGGCCACGGCCAGTGCGATGGCCCTCATCGTCGCTCGCCGGTTCCGCAGCAAATCGTTCCAACGTCAGTCATCGCGCAGCGGCAAGCCAGCCAGTGTTTTTAATTCTCGTTGGTTGAGCAATACGACGAGTTTCGGAGGA
>JBJTRR010000808.1:0-13848 GCA_046076185.1 bacterium
CAACCACATCAGCGATAAATCGTTTACCCTCGGGAAGTGGTAAATAATATTTGTCAGAGTAATCGCTTCGAAAAAGAACGACATCGCCAAAACCCACACGACGGTGAGCCTTCTCAAATTGCTCGACATGAGTGGCTGTGACCAGCGGGCTCACGCCCGGCGGTGCCTTGTCAAGCAAGTCGCGTGTATTAACCACACAAGCCTCACCGCCAAATTGCCAGGGCTCAATTTTATCGGTTGTAGCCAAACCCAGCGGCCCACTTTTAGAGCGGCCAAGTTCGGGGCGAGCCACCGAATGTGGTGGCACATCAAGCTGGGTGCCTGTGTTTCCGTCGATCAGCAGAACGTCTATGTTGTAAGCCGATTGAGCCCCGATCTTTTGCTCATGAATGATTTTGAACTTCGGAAACGGGGCTGCCGGCCATGTGCACGGAAATTCAGGGGCAATCAAAAGTGAATGATCAATGAATTTCGCTTGATCTTTCTGGGTCTGCTGGGCAATCAGGCTATGGCACGAAAGGAAGATAAGCAAGGTTGTCAAAGCAGCGTGAATTCTTTTTGTTCGACACATGAAAGACAACCTCGTTTTCTGCCTGATTTGCTCGAAAAGACCCAGAAAATTTTTGGTTATTCGTTAACCACAGGATTTGTCAGACGACCGATGCCATCGATTTCAATGGTCACGCTGTCGCCATTTTTGAGAAACACCGGTGGCTTGCGAGCTGCACCCACGCCATGGGGCGTGCCTGTCAAAATCACTGTGCCAGGCGCCAGTTTTGTACTGCCGCTGAGGAATTCAATCAGAGTGGGCACATCGAAAATCATGTCGTTCGTGTTCCAGTCCTGCATCGTTTCCCCATTTAAAACGGTGCGGATACCAAGCGAATTCGGGTTTGCTATCTCGTCAGATGTCACAAGTGCAGGCCCCAACGGGCAAAACGTGGCAAAAGTCTTGCCCCTGCACCACTGGCTGCCACCATACTTCATCTGCCAGTCGCGGGCCGAGACATCGTTGGCGCAGGTGTAACCAAGCACATATTTCAAAGCATCAGCCTTTGATACGTTGTAACAGGGCTTGCCAATCACTACGGCAAGCTCGCATTCATAATCTACCGCATCACTCTTGAGCCTGGTGGGCAAAAGGATGGGGTCGCCAGGGTTCTGCAGCGCACCACTGTTCTTCATAAATACGACAGGAAATTCAGGAATTGGCTGGCCGCCTTCTGCGGCGTGTTTGCGATAATTCAGACCGATGCAAATGATATCACGAGGTTCGACAGGTGCAAGAAGCTTGGCTACATTGGCCTTCTCACCTGTGTCTTTAAATTCGCTGTACAGGCAGCCTTCAATTCGAGTCACGCTGCCATCGCCATGCTGGACGCCCTGATGAACCTTGCCCGATGCGTCCTGAAATCGAATGATCTTCATCGTATATTGATCCGAAACCGTTGAAATCTCGAAAGAGACACTACCGACTGGCCAGCACCTTCTTTTTCTGGGATCAGGTGCCAGCATGTTCGAGCCACGAAGCCCGAACGCCTGTAAGATCTGAGGCTTCTCGCAGTTTTGCCATCACATCCGGCGGCAACGCGATGCCGTTTTGAACCGATTCATGATAACACGCCCATTCCCGTTCGCCTGGCAAAATCACCTGATTTACGCCTTCAGCTGTGGGGGCAGCATGAATCTCGCTGATGAGACGATCCAGACGCTTGTCAAATTCGTCAGGTTCAGCGATAGCCGCTACATCCAGCAGAATAAATGAGGCATTATGCCAGCTGGGTCGATCAGCCGGGTCAAAGATCCAGCTACCCACCTGCCAGGTGCTGCATCCACCCGGAAGAATGGCTGAAAGCACTTCACACCATAGCCCGAAACCATATCCCTTATGGCCTGCCATGGGGGCGAGAGAGACATGATCAGGGTAAAGATTTCCATCGGTTGTCGAATGTCCGTCCGGGCCTATCAGCCAATTTGGCGGAATCGGCTCGCCTCTCTGAATGGCTGCATAGACCTTGCCGCCGGCGACAGCCGCGGTAGCAATATCAAGCAGAATCGGGTCGCGGCCACGAACCGGAATTGCAAATGCAATCGGATTACTTCCGAGAACAGCCTTTCGTGAACCCGGCGCGGCAACACTTGGAATGTCGTTGCCCGTGACCATGGCGATGAAGCCCTGACGGGCCGCTTTCGCTGCGAAATAGCCGGCCGCACCAATATGACCCGTATTGACAAGGCCGACATAGGCCACTCCGACATTCCGGGCTTTCTCAATCGCCAGATTCACCGCTGCATCGCAGCCCAGTTGGCCCAACCCTGACTGGCCATCAATGACCGCCCAGCCCGGCCCCTGTCTTTTTACGACTGGGCTGGCTGAAGAAGCATAACCACCGCCCCTGAGTTTTTTAAGATACCCAGCCAGAAGTTTGGTGCCATGCGTAAAAACCCCCATGGCATCTGTCGTGACGAGAGCATCGCTGGCTGTGCCAGTGTCAGCTTCACTTACACCAGTCGTGCCCAGTGCTGCTTTTACAAAATCTTGGAGTTGGTGAATTGAGACGCGGGGTGGCATGATTGATCAAAGCCCGTTGACGACATTTGGCAGATTTTCGCCACGCAGTGCGGCTGCGGCAAGCTTCGCCGCCGTTTCTCGTAAAGTTCGCACAGCCCGGGGGCTGGCCGATGCAACATGCGATGCACAGACGACCTGCGGTAATCTTCGGAGTGGGCTTTCCAGCGGTATGGGCTCCGGGTCACAGACATCAATGGCTGCCGACGAGATCTGCCCAGATTCAAGGGCGTTGACCAGCGATTCTGTATCGACAAGGTCGCCCCTGGCGAGATTGACAAGTATCGCACCCCGTTTCATCCTGCTGATTGAATTTTCGTTAAACATTTTTCGTGTTGTGGCGTTAGAAGGGCAATGCAGGGTTATGATATCAGAGCGTTCAAGAATTTCTTCGATTGACACAGGTTCGCAGCCGGCGGCAACGATTGACTCGGGGGCAATAACTGGATCAATAACCAGCCTTTGACATTTTAAGGGAGCGAGCCGGGCGGCAACTTCCCGGCCAATCCGGCCAAAGCCAACGATACCCACTGTTTGGTCCCGAAGTGTTCGCATGGCATCAAGCGAAGGGGCCAGCCCCCACCTGCCATCGCGAATATGCAGTGTGTTGGGCACAACCTGACGAGTGACTGAGAGAATAAAGGCAAGTGTGTGGTCGGCAACTTCGTCGATACAGTAATCTGGCACATTACAGACAGGAATTCCACGAAACCGGGCGGCTTCAAGATCGACATTATCTACGCCAATGCCATAGCGAACAATGACTTTGGCGTTCTGCATCGCGGCAATAACGTCTGCGTTTATCGGAGCGAACTGAGTTATGACGGCATCAGCCCCGGCAACAAACGGGATCAGCGACTCGACCGAGCGGAACTGGCCACCCTCAAGCGAGAAGCCCTGTGGCAGCAGAATCTCTTCTTCAATCAAAAGTGATGGGAAGGTATAGTCGGTGACAACAACTCTGGCCACGCGAAACCCCTTGAAATGGTGAACAGTTGCGTTTTCTTGTGATGAGGAGTGTTAATCAGCAATTTAACAAAATCGCCGGGTGAAAAGAATAGGTTAACGAAAATATCGGCGTTGAGTCAGGTTCCACAGCCAGACACAGGGAATTTAATCACTTGCGATTACTTTTTGCAGACACACTGAAATAGTGTACACAAAATTCTCTCAGAGATTCATCGCATAATGTCAATGTCCAAACCCTAAATGATAATACTTACAGAATTTGAACATGAATTGATTTCGTATGGCAGTATCCATACCAGATAGATTCAATATTCGCTGGAACTGCTCTTTCAGAACATTTTCAGCTTTTATATAAATTGCAATAAGCCTTTCGGAAGATCGGCCGTTCGAAGTCGCTGAGCTTTCGGTTCAAAATAAAATACAATGATTCCAGCCATTCACCAACGGCATGATCTTCAGGATATCGAGCGAGAAAATTGTGCTGAAATTCAATTGCATTATCAATGAATTCCTGATCAAGCCCTGATCGAATTTCGATTCTCATAACTTCCCGGTGATTTACCGGCATAGATTCAAGCAAATTAATCTCATTCTAGAATTGGTTGTATAACAGTTCGCCAGCTTCATTTTTTGATTTATTATGGATTTTAATCGACTTTCTATTTCCAACTTTCCCGGGCGAAGTTCGACTTCATGAAATAACGAATGAGACAGAAATACCAATGCATAACGGGCCTTGATGGTACGCATGAGTAGGCTCGAGAAAGATGATCGTGTTTACGATTTCAATTTCAGGTCATGACCTTGACCACTGAAGATTGAAATTGACAGGCACAAAGTGGCCGCAAGATGACAGATCGGCCACCTTTGTGCGAGAAGATTCTACAATATGCCAGTCGGCACACTGCTTTCGATTTTTATTGACACTCAGTCAGACGAAGCTTTGAGTAATAAAGTTTCAGCAGATTTTCATTTTTTTGTATTTTCACTCGCCAGAAGAGCGGTACCGGCGTGAAGCAGAGCCAACTGGTCTTCAGTGAAAGAATTATTGGCATAGCCTCCTGCCAGAACAAAAGCAACGGGGATCTGATAGGTTCGACAGGTTTCAAAGACTATGGCATCTCGATGATGCAGAGTCTGGTCTGTCACCCCTTTGCGCCCACCAATCCGACAATCTTCGTGAACATCCATCCCGGCATTGTAAAGCACAAGATCGAATTTTCCCGAAGTGAGAGAATCGAGTGCCTCGGAACACCTGGCAAGGTAATCTTCTCCCTGAAAACAGCTATTCACATCCACCTGATGAACCTGCGGATGATCGCTGATAATTGCGGCTGTACCATCTCCATAATGGGCATCGAAATCAACGATCAGGATATTTTTCGCTGAACCGCTTGCAATGATATCAAAAGCTGCAATCGCCAGGCCATTAAAGGTGCAGAAACCACCGCCACGAGATTTTGAGGCGTGATGCAGGCCCGAAGAGAGTGAGCCCGAAGCACCATCGATAAATGCCTGACGGGCTGCTGCCACAACGCCACCATTGGAATAGAGGACTGCGGCGGGTAATTTCGGGCACCACTCAAAGCCATTGCTTTCAGCCAGGTGTCGCGGCTTGCCGGTAAGCACGGCTTCGATGTAATTTTCGCTATGGGCCAGCAGTAATTGTTGACGAGAGAGAGGCTCGGGTCGGCAAATTTCAATATCAGGCTTATCCCGCAGTTTTTCAGCCACAAGGGCTGCTTTTCGGGTCGTATCCCAGGCGTGGGTTGCCGAGCAGTATTCATTGCAATAATAGATTTTCATTTGGAAAGACTCCTTCGTATGTAACAGGTTTTGAAACGCAAAAGTGGAAAACCCGGCTTCAGTAAAGCCATAATTAAATATAGAGGGGCCGTCAAGACCTCGACAAAAAACAATCCCGAACCGCCAGTTTAAAAACCGTCAGGTAAGCTTCCACGGAGACCGACAGGGAGATTTTTTCAGCAATCGGTTCGCTTCATCGTCACCGACAACAGTTTCAGTGGATGGATCCCATTTTAATGCCCGCCCAAGCTCATGTGACACATATCCGAGATACCCCGGCGTGATTGAGCGATGTGCGGTTTCAGCAGGTGCAATGCACGCTTCTCTGGAATAAATACATTCAATGAAATTATTGACATGATTTCTTGATAAGTAGGCTTTTTTGTCGCCCACTTTAAATTCATTGGCAGAAAGGCGTGGGTCAGACGTTTTCAAAACGCCACGATTGACCATCAGCCATCCAGATTCACCGACAACCTTCAGGCCAGTCTTGTGTCGGCTTGAAATTGAAGAAGTTATGCCATCTTTATATTTGCATTTCATTTCGAATTGAAGTGGTGTGTTGTAGATTTTTGTTTCCGGAAATGTCCAACCTGTAGATTCGACCTCAATCGGGCCTGACTCATCAGCACCAATTGCCCAATGGGCAATGTCGTTGTGATGGCCAATCCAGTCCATAAATCCGCCGCCATAAGACCGATGCCCACGCCACCAACGATGATGCCTCGCACGCATGTAAGGCAGAACATCGCCTGGCCCACACCAAAAATCATAGTTAATTGTATCGGGCGGGGCTGTGATATTTGTGTTACCCATGGGTTTGTCATAGCCGGCAGGCAAGCCGACTTCAAGATGGGTTACCTTGCCCAGATGGCCATTTCTGACCAGCTCAACCGCACGATGGAACGAGAATTCGCTGCGTTGCTGGCTGCCAGTCTGAAAAACGGCTTTGCGTGCAGCGACTTCGCGATAAACCATCTGGCCCTCATGAAAAGTGTGCGTAACTGGTTTTTCGCAATAAACGTCCTTACCGTTTCGTAAGGCTTCAAGTGTGCACAGAGCATGCCAGTGATCAGGCGTGGCGACAACCACAGCATCAAGCCCCTTGTGTGCGGCCAGTTCACGAAAATCAGCAGTCATAAAAAGCTGGTGCTTTTTACCATATTTCTTAAGCACCTGGTTTTGTGCCGATTGCAAGCCATAGGCTTTGCTTTTACCCCACTCCAGGTCGCGATAATGCAGTTTATCCACGTCACAGAGTGCCGTCACTACAGCCTTTTGATGATCCAGAAACTGACCCAGCAAGTCAAAACCACGAGAGCCAAGCCCCACAATTCCCACGCTAATGCGTTCACCCGGTGCGACAAACCCATCATGGCCCATTGCCGAGGCTGGTACAATTGTTGGAAAAGCAAGCAGTGTGCCGCTCGTTTGGATAAACTGACGACGATTCATCGATTGATCAAGATCATTCATGGCAATTCGGGCGGCTGAAAGACATGAGGTTCAGGTTTCTGGCAGGGTTTGATTTATTTTAATTGTTTGGCTTTAACCGTTCAAATGAAAAATGATTTTCAACATCGACATTTTCTTGACTTATCCAACGATGTTTATGGATAATTCAATTATCAATCCTCAATAGCTAGCCTTCCATGTCACCATCCCCACTTTCATTTCGACTAAAATCGGGATTCATTGCATTGATCACTGGCGAGAAGAAACTTAAGGCAGGCCTTGTGGGATATGGTGCCTGGGGTAGCCACCATGCCCGAGCCATGAAAGAATCTGGCGATAATGATCTTGTAGCCGTTTGTTCGAGGACAGAAGCCAGCCGGGCGAAAGCCCTTACTGACAACAGCGGCATTGATGTTTATGCGGATTATCGTGAACTTCTGGCACGTGACGATCTTGATTTTGTGGATGTCGTTTTACCTTCCGACCTCCATTTTGAAGTGGCGTGGGCCGTGCTTGAATCCGGCCGCCATTTACTGCTGGAAAAGCCGATGACATTAAGCATTGCCGATTGTCGCACACTGGTCAGGCTTGCCAGCAGCAGGCACCTGATACTGGCTGTGGGTCATGAACTGCGATTATCGTCGTTATGGGGCAAAGTCAGGGAATTGATTGATCAGGGAGCCATTGGCGAACCATTATATGCACTGATCGAGCTATTTCGAAGGCCTTACAGGTTAGGTGCCGATGGCTGGCGATATGACATTCATCGTGTGGGAAACTGGGTGCTTGAAGAGCCGATACACTTTTTTGACCTGGCCCGCTGGTATTTCAGCGCAGCAGGCGAGCCGGTTTCCGTTTATGCTGCGGCGAACAGTCGGCAAGCGGGGCACCCGGAACTGCAGGACAATTTCTCGGCGATTCTGAAATTTACAGGCGGCCAGTATGCCGTAATCTCGCAAACTCTGGCCGGTTATGAACATCATCAGACCGTGAAAATAACGGGCACAACTGGCTCGCTCTGGGCCCGCTGGAGCGGGGCCATGGACCGCACTTTTCAGCCAACTTTCAGCCTGAACCTGCAAAAGGGTGAAAGTGGTGAGGAAATCAAAATTGAGCATCCATCAGGAGAAGTTTATGAACTGGTCGATGAGATGCGAATGTTCGCCCGATCTATCCGCACAGGTTCGCCACCCGCCTGCACAGGTACTGATGGGATGTGGTCGGTGGCGATGTGTCTGGCGGCCGAAAGATCGCTGAAGACAGGTCAGGCAGTGGAATTTGACAAATACTGGACAGGCGAATGACAATTCCGGATTCAACTTCATCTCCGCAAATCGCCTGGTATCAGGGAATCAGTCGATATCAGTGGCTTGTGCTGATTCTGGCTTCTGCCGGCTGGGTGTTTGACGTTTATGAGAGCCAGATTTTTAATACAACACGACAGGATTTACTGGAAGAGATGGTCAGAGGGCTAAGCGGTGCTGAAAAGGACGACCAGGTGAAATACCTGGGCGATCTTTTTCTTGGCATCTTTCTGGCCGGCGGGATGGTGGGTGGTCTGTTTTTTGGCGCTCTTGGCGACCGCTGGGGTCGGCGCCCCACGATGATCCTGACGATTCTGATGTATTCCATTTTTTCGGGCCTGACTTATTTTGCTCAAAATCTGTGGCAGGTGGGAGTGCTGCGGTTTCTTGTTTCCATGGGAATTGGAGGCGAATGGGCCATTGGGGCCGCACTTGTGTCGGAAGTCTTTCCTGCCCGGGCCAGGTCACAGGCGGGCGCTATTTTTCATGCATCAAGCACGTTTGGAACATGGCTGGCCGGCACAGTGGCAATGATAATCGGATCAAGCTGGAGATTTGGCTATCTCGTTGGGACTTTACCGGCATTACTGATACTCTGGATCAGATCGGGGCTAAAAGAGCCTGACACATGGATCCGCCAGAAACAAGAACAGAAGACCCAATCGGGAGGAAGCCTGAAAGAATTGCTGGGCGACAGAAAATGGCGGGGGCGGGCGATTGCGGGGCTTCTTCTGGCGGCTGTGGGCCTGGCCACTTACTGGGGTGTGACCGTGGCCGGACAGGATCTGGCAAGAAACATGGCAATGAAAGCAGGCCGGACAAAGGCAGAAGCTCAGGCTGATGCCAAATTTGCCTACACTGTGGCCCAGGCCACCGGCGGCGGTATTGGCCTGCTGCTTTATGGCCCTTTCTGCCAGTGGGCCGGCAGAAGAAGGGCCTTTGCCATGGCACATGTCATTGCAATTCTTGTTGTGCCAGTCACGTGCCTTGTGCCAAAGTCATATAATCAGCTGCTCATATTTCTGCCTTTTTACGGGGCACTCACCATGTGGATGCATGCCGGCTATGCCATTTATTTTCCAGAACTCTTTCCCACTCGTCTTCGGGCCCTGGGGACGAGTTTCTGCTTTAATGGAGGCCGGATCGTCGCAGCGGTGATGCTGCCACTGTCAGGCAAACTCAAAGCCACGCAGGGGCTGAGTCTGCCCTGGGCACTGACGATTTTATCATCAACCTATCTGATTGGGCTCGTTGTCCTGCAATTTCTGCCGGAAACCAAAAATCAGCCGTTACCGGAATGACGGACAGGAAATCTCGATTGGGCTATTAACAATACGCAAGTATTCAGCAGAATTCTGGGCCTTGATTCAAAGGAATAAAGAGATGACAGGCGACCGATCAGTGCAACCACCAGATGTCGGGCTGGGGCTCTGGAAGATTCCAAACGCGAACACAGCGGGGTTGGTACATGAAGCCATTCGTGTCGGCTATCGACACATCGACAGTGCCTGTGATTATGGAAACGAGGCCGAGGCTGGCCAGGGGCTCGAACTCGCCCTGAAAAATGGGCTTTGCCGGCGTGAAGACCTCTGGGTCACTTCAAAGCTCTGGAACACTTATCACCGCCCGGATCATGTCAAAATTGCGGCAGAGAAATCGCTGAGGGATTTGAAGCTGGATTATCTTGACCTTTATCTGATTCACTTCCCAATCGCTCTGGAATACGTTCCATTTGAGAAGCGATATCCGCCCGGCTGGCTTTTTGAGCCAGAGGCCGAAAAACCTGTCATGAAATCAGTGCCCATACCCATCGCCGAAACTTGGGGAGCGATGGAAGAACTGGTTCAGGCCGGTCTGGTGAAGCAGATTGGCGTGGCGAATTTTGGGGTTTCACTGCTGCGAGACTTGCTAAACACTGCTCAGCATAAACCATCAGTGCTTCAGGTCGAGCTGCATCCATATCTGACACAAGAAAAACTGCTGCGATTTTGCCGCGAAGCAGGTCTGGCTGTCACGGCTTTTTCGCCTCTCGGGGCACTTTCCTATGTTCCGCTGGGGATGGCCAAAACAACCGAATCGGTTATGACAGAGCATGCCGTAGTCGCCGCAGCACAAGCACACGGGCGCACGCCGGCACAGGTGCTTTTGCGATGGGGGATTCAACGAGTAACTTCTGTCATACCAAAGACATCGCGTCTGGAAAGATTGCCAGAGAACCTGCAATCGGCAGATTTTGAGTTATCGGAAGCTGAAATGGCAGCCATTTCGACTTTGAACCGGAACCGGAGATTCAACGACCCTGGCGATTTCTGTGAACTGGCATTTAACAGTTTCTTCCCGATTTATGAATAAAATATTTCACCCCGGAGAATCAACCCGTGGCACTGAATGTTGAACAGATTGATATCAATGGTCAGTTTCGAAAAGGCGATGATGCCTTTCCTCTCGTTTACTTCTGTCGTGATACTGATGTAAATCTGGAAAAGGCCTGTGACTGGGCCAGGAAAAACAGTGAAACTCTGCTGCAGGCCGCACAGAGACACGGCGCAAGCCTGTTTCGCGGATTTGGGCTGAAAACTGCTGAAGATTTCGATGCTTTCGTCACGGCTTTCGGGCTACCGGCATTTACCTACGAAGACTCTCTTTCGAATGCGGTTCGGGTGAGCCGCACACCCAGAGTATTCACCGCAAACGAAGCACCGGCCAACGTACAGATCTTTTTTCACCATGAGATGGCCCAGACCCCATTTTATCCGACCAGACTTTTTTTCTTCTGTGAACTTGCGGCCGAAAAAGGTGGAAGTACACCGATTTGTCGGTCGGACTGGGTTTGGCAGCGTCTGGAAGAGCAATTCCCTGAATTTGCCAGAACTGTGGCAGAGAAGGGCCTGCAATATTCCAACGTAATGCCTGGTGAAACCGATATGCAGTCAGGAATGGGGCGGAGCTGGCAAAGCACGCTCAGGTCGCAAACAAAAGAAGCAGCCGAAAAACGGCTGGCTGAACTCAATTACACCTGGAGATGGCAGGCCGACGGTTCGTTGCGGGCCACTACACCCGTTCTTCAAGGCGTTTATGACCTTCCTGACGGGCGTCGAACTTTCTTTAATCAGCTTATCGCTGCCTTCAGCGGTTGGAAGGATGCTCGTAATGATCCTTCGAAAGCCATCAGGCTGGGAGACGGCTCAGAGCTGAATCGCGAAGCCGTGCTTGCCGCTATTGAAATAGCGGAAGAACTGGCCTTTGACATACCATGGAAATCAGGCGATATGGCCCTTGTAGACAATTATGTGGCCATGCATGGCCGACGCACCTTTGAAGGACAGCGTAAGTTGCTGGCCGCCATGGTTTGACATCTGAGCCGGACTGGGCTGTCAATCGTTGGCTGCTTTTTTCCTGTTCTGCTGCTTCTTTTTGGCAGCAGCCTTGCCGGGTTCGGCTTTTTTCGAGGCATCGTTACCGAAATCTTTTCCCCACAGCGGTTTGATATTCGACTCATTCCACTTGTCCCATAGGGCTTGCAGTTCTTTGAGCTTGTCTGGCTGACTTGATGCCAGATCTTTGTCTTCATGAATGTCAGAAGCAAGGTTGTAGAGTTTGGGCGCAGTGGCTGGCTGATTTGTCCGACCGGTCCCGGTTTCTATGTTTGAATCATATCGAACGAGTTTCCAGTCACCCGATCGAATAGCCATCTGATCGCCAAATCGCCAGAAAAGCGATTCGTGCGGCACGCCAGAATTTTCGCCTGAAACAAATGGCAGAAGATTAACGCCTTCAATTTTCCATTCTGGCAATGGTTTGACACCTGCGGCTGCAAGGGCTGTTGCGTTAATATCAAGCTGGATCACTGCTTTTTCATAAACCCCGGGCTTGATTTTTGCAGGCCATGAAATGAGAAACGGCACACGAATTCCTCCTTCAAGTGTCGTTCGTTTGCTGCCTCGCAGTGGCGTATTGATCGATCCATTTACCGTTACGCCTGGCATGGTCGGCCCGCCATTATCGCTGATAAATGCAACCATGGTGTTCTGCTGCTGGCCAGTTTCAGCAAGTTTTTGCCGAACACGGCCAATGGCTTCGTCCATTGCAATCATCATGGCGGCATATTCTCGCCGTTGTTTGTTTTGAATATGAGCAACCTTTTCCAGCAGATCGGCCCTGGGATGCATCGGTGTATGCACGGCATTAAATGTCAGACACAGGAGCCATGGTTCCTTGCTGTGGCGATCAATAAAATCAACAGCTTCCCGGCCGAATGCATCGGTTGTGTAGTCCAAATCCTTCACATTTTCATTGCCCCGCAATATTCCGCCTTTATCAAAATAGCTGTGTGCACCGCCCAAAAAGCCGAAAAACTCGTCGAAGCCTCGTTTCTGCGGATGCATTTCAGGCTTATTACCCAAATGCCATTTACCAATCAGGCCTGTCTTGTAGCCTGTGGCCCGAAGCCGGTCGGCCAGGGTTGATTCTGTCAAAGGCAAGCCGGCAGTCGCACCACCCGGGTTATATTCATGCCCGAAACGATTCTGGTAACGACCAGTCAACAATCCGGCACGAGTTGGAGAACAGTAAGGGCCTGAAACATAACCATTGGTGAAACGAATGCCATCAGCAGCAAGCTTGTCAAGATTGGGAGTGGAGTAATCTTTTACACCCTGAAAACCGACATCGGCATAACCCATGTCATCGCCCACGATGACCAGGATATTCGGCCGCGATTCAGCCCCTTTGGCATCATTGCCGGCCATCACCATCCCAATGAAAAACAGGGTGAAAATCAATTTTGCATATATTCCCATGGCTTCTGTTCCTTTGTTATCAGAATCTGTTCATAGTTTCATACGGTACTGTTTATTACCGAAACCGGATGGGGCTTGAAACCATTGCGCCCCGCTCGTCGGTCAAGGTCATAAACCATGTATTTGCTTCAGTTGGTGGTATCGGGGCTGTGATCTCATCATTTCCGATTTTTGCATCTATCGTAATCCACTTACGATCCGATCTCCTGCCAGTGTCAATTGTATAATGCAACTGGGCAGATTTCAGAGGCACCGTGCTTTTGTAAGGCAAATGCAGTTGATCATCTTTTGCGGTTATTTCACCGGTGACAGCCAGCGGCTGGCCTTCACGGCAAAACGAGTCGATAAAAAGGCCAATTTCCTCAGGCCGCCAGCCAGGCTGATGACCGTGCGGCATATTGACCTGCATTCGCATTTGCCTGAAGCCCGGCACTTTGTCGAAGCTCTTTTGATAACTATCCATGGGGTAATGGATATCATTTGTCCCATTGATGAAGAGAATCGGGACTCGGCACCGACCAAGAAGGCTTGAAGGATCGTACTGGCTGATCCACGACTGGCGGCGATCTCCAAGCTGATCAATGGCAGGTTTTTGAACGGACTCGCCTTCAAACAGAAAACCGCAGCCATAGACTGGCACGGCGGCCTTAAATCGATCGTCCAGCGAAGCCACCAGGCAAGTTGTATAGCCACCCCAACTTACGCCTGTAACAGCCGTCCGGTCAGGATTCACATCGGGAAACGAGCGAAGCAGTGAATGAGCCCGAATGACACTTGCCGCAGCGTGATAAGGCCAGTCGTCAGAAAAATCTCCGCCGATGGTCTGGAATTTTTCGACGTGCCCCTGTTCCGGGCCACCATTGGGAAGTTTAATGCGTTTATCAGGCTTGGCAGCCTGATTTGGAACGGGTTCACCTTTATCATTAAAAACCGGGTCGATCGGACG
>JBJTRR010000809.1:0-2025 GCA_046076185.1 bacterium
CGACACCGCAAACCGATGCCGACGAAAAAGCAATGAACGACCTTCAGGCAAAAATCAGTCAAAGTGAATAAGACAAAACCGCCGGGGGCGTAAAACAGCTCACTATACAGGTTATTTCAAAATAACTTGAGCTTTTCAACTGCCTTATCTCTCCCTATTTCTTACTTTCCCGCGAAACCAACCATCCCGCCAGCCGGTGGTAGGCTACCTTTTCCAATGCGGAGAGCTTTTCAGTGCATCCCCGGGTTTATCTTTGAGGGCCAAGGGCCCGGGTCAATCCAGCGATGGTCGAAGGCCATCGTCAGGGGACACCAGATCACAATCCCACACTGGCCCTATGGCCAAGGCGAAAATTCAAACCAGACAATCCTGTCGGGGCACAGGGCCGAAGGGCATGAGCCTCGGCAGGAGATGAGGTTAATCAAGAAAACTCGCTCATTCCCCGGCAACCGGGGAACGAGCATTGAAGGAGCTTGTTTTGGCGACTTCATCAAACCCCGGGCGACGCTGCGCTTGCCCGGGGCTGGCATAGGTTTGGCTTACAGCCAAATCAAACGATTGCCTTCGACCATCGCTGGGCTGATGCGGGCCGATTGGCCCTCAGGATTGATCGAGGGTCGTGTGGCAGGTGGCCGGGGCCTGATTCACTTCACGTCTGATGAGACAGGAAATGTCTCTTCAGGCCACTGTTCTGCTGATCCAGGGTCATTCATTCACGCACTTGTGTAAGTGTTAAATATGTGCAGTGCATAGATAAATTCATATGTCAATGCCTGCATGTGATCGACTGGCACCCAGTAGGCATAACCAAGGCTTTTACTGGCAGCCGAGACAACCATAAAGTTGTCCTGGTTCAATTTAATCTGGTTTGCAATCTTGTCGGGATAGGCTTTCACCAGCGTGTCAAAATTGTTGGGTGTCACAACCGAGTCGTCGGCAAGGGTAATAATGCTGACTCCATCATTTGTGCAAGGGGTCAGGTTCACATCGGCCGCCGCCAGCACCTTGTTCAAAATCGCCTGGCCACCCTTGGTTGTCATATAACTGCTTAAAAGCGAATAGACATTGTTCTTTGATGACTGGCTTAAATGCAGGCCAAGAAGGGCTTTGCCTGCTGCTGTGGCCGGGTCGAGCAGAACTGGAGCCAGATAGCTGTTTTTGTTGGCCCGTTTATTCAGGGCGGCGAAAAACAATGGTTCGGCGCAGCTTGTGTCAGGCTGGGCAAAGGCCTGTGGAATGGTAACCTGGGCGCCGTCGAGGTTGCAAAGTGTCTGCGAAACGGGATAACTGGCATTCATGGCCAGAAAATTCTTGTCAAATACATTGTCTAATTTGCCGTTCATGGAATAGGTGCCGAACGATAACAACGCAACGGCACTGAGCAGCGGCTTCACAAAATTTGTAATGGCCAGCGTTTGAATGTTAAACGGGTTGTTATTGGCCTTGCTCACCTCGCTGAAGAGGAAATTCTTCACGACATTCGACGTATTATAAGCCCCCTCAAGCCCTACGGAATGAGTCAGTGCAAACATCGGGTCGAGTATGCCGGGGTTACTTCTGTTGTAGGAGTTAAACCAGAGCGAATAGGCGCCGCCCTCAGAATAGCCCACTGAAAATAGCTTCAGGGCCGGGTCATTCGGGGCTATCTGATATTGCGACGCAATCAGCGGCTTGACAGCGGCAAGCATGTCAACGGCTGTTTTGGCCGAGACTTCGGGATAAAGCACGTAAGGGTGAACATTCTGCCAGTCAGCACCCTGACCGACGTAGTCGGGGGCGACCACAATGTAGCCCTGAGAGGCATAAAGTTCGGCACAAAGCTGTGCCTCAAAGTTGTAATTAGAGGGCACTTCAGACTTGCTGAAGGTTGTGCCGTGGAAGTAAACCACGACCCCTTTGATCTGCGACTTGTCAATGCCCTGAGGCATCATCAGGCCACCTGAAACCTGAAAGCTCTGGGCACCTGCCGGCAGAACGACGTTTGTCTGGTAGTTGACTGGCTGGAAGGAAACCGCAGTCACGCCG
>JBJTRR010000810.1:0-1357 GCA_046076185.1 bacterium
CTTTTGTGAATTCCGTCCATCCGGTTCGCTACGCGATGATCCATGCGCTTCACGATCGAGCCGATGGCGACAACCACCATCGCCACGACGGCGAAAATCAGAATATTCAGGATCATGGCGTCATTCATGGTCAGTCTTTCCCGACTTTATTTTCTGTTTATTGCAATGGCATGATCAGAAGTCGAAGTTCACGATGGCCCGGATACACCAGGCACCCAGCGACATCAGTGTGAGGGTGATATAGACCAGCACAGGATGTTCTATCAGGCGGATTTCATAGGCCGGGTTGATGATCATGAGCACGAAGAACATGACAATTGGCAGGGCCAGAAGGATCATGGCCTGCAGGCGTCCTTCCGATGTCAGGGTTTTGATCTGGCCCATAATTCGAAATCTTGATCGGATCATTGTCGAAAGTTTGTCGATCAGTTCGGCCAGGTTGCCGCCGGTCTGCTGCTGCACGATCAGTGCGGTCACAAAAATCCGGAGTTCCAGCACACCCGTTCGTTTGGCAAGGTCTCGCACGGCAGCCTCGGGCGAAATGCCCAGGTTCTGCTGCTCAAAACAACACGAGAATTCCTCGGAAATGGGACGCGGAAATTCGTCGGAAACCGCCAGAATTGCCTGATTAATTGTCTGCCCGGCCCGCACAACCCGGGCCATCAGGTCAAAGGCCTCAGGCAGTTGTGACCGCAATTTGTTCTGCCTGGTGCGGCGAATCCATGCCAGCCGCCCGACTGGAATTGCGCCGCAGACTAATGTCAGAACAATAACCGGTATCGGGTTTTTCAGCACCAGAAATGTCAGAACCCCTGCGCCCAAAGCGGCCAGCACGCTTTGCCTGAGCAAGGTTTTTTTGTTCGTGTGCACGCCTGATTGCATGATCAGATCTTCCAGGCGTTCGTCCAGCGACTTTTTGGGCTGAATGAAACTTTCCAGGTCGGATGTATCAATTGCATTTTTCCGCGGTTCGCGAAACAGCGGCGATTCTTTTACCTGTTCTCGCTGAAGGGCCCGAAAGTCGCGTTCGACCCGGTTCGAGATTCGGCGACGGTCTTTCAGCATGACATCTTTGACCATTGAAATAATGGCCATGGTCATGGAAGCGACAGCGATAAAAACCAGCATGTTTCCGGCCATGATTCATCCCCCCCCTTCCCCGGGCAGCAATAATTAAATTCAGTTCAGTCGGCGTTGTTCGAACATGTCAATTGGCAGCCCCACGCCGCTGATAGAGAGCTTTTCAAGGCATTTGGGGCGAAGGCCGGTTGACATGTGATAGCCCTGGCACACGCGGTTTTCGTCAACGCCTGTCTGCTTATAGACGAAAATGTCCTGCATGCTCACCACTTCTTCT
>JBJTRR010000811.1:0-25648 GCA_046076185.1 bacterium
GTGTTGTATTCGGGAATCATGAAAAACTTCTCCCCGTTTTTCGCCTCATTCGAATTGACAGCGTCGGTCGGGTATGGCATTCTGTATGCCTGATGCCATCTTAGACGAACTTAGCCCGTGTTTTAGTCTGGAACGTAAATCTTGAGCGTAAGCACGTGATTGGAAACGTGGCATTCTCTCCATGTCAGCAACGGTTCAATTCGAGGAAGAATTGGGCTTCCACCCGGTTGGTTTTCGTACTCCTGACAACCTGATTGCGATTCGTGAAGAGACTTTACGGTCGCAGCGGCCGGGGCCTTGTGCCCGGGCTGCCAAATGTCTCCTTTGAAGATGAGTATTATTGTAATGGGTCTAGCCCAGCAGTTGTTCGATAAGTTCGATGAAGGTGTCCGTAGCCGGGGTCAGTCGTATTTTGTCGATAATCGAGTCGGCCTTTCGGTATCAACGGCCGGCGATGCCATTATCAGCAAAGTGCGTGGCACGGTCACTTACCGGGTTAAAATGAAGCTGCGGGACGACCAGCTCGTCTGTTCCTGCTCGTGCCCCTATTTTGGTGAGCACGGCGAGCCCTGCAAGCATATCTGGGCCACGCTTCTCGCCGTTGACGCCCACGGCCTTCTTGCCGATGCCCGGCTGCACCATATTGACCTGCGGCCCGACCCTCGGGGCCGCGACGGAATTGACAAGCCGGGCGTGCCACGCCATTTTGAAGATTATTCTGACATGCCACGTGCCATGGCCCCCAGGGCCTATTCCGGCACATATGAAGGCGGCAATGCCGATAACATTGTGCAGCGGCACTGGGATGGCATTGAGAGCACTGCTCCGCCAATGCCGCCACACCGCCCCGGACATATGCCGGATTATGGCGTTTCGCCGCAGCCCTACATGCCACAGCCAGGCGGCTACCCAACCTATGCCAGGGCCGGCTCAATGACGCCGCCAGGCCAGGGCGGCTACCCCGGCATGCCACCGCAGCGCCGGCCCCAGCCACCGGCAGGTTATGGCAGTGGGCCCGGGCGGGCACCGACAAACCGCAGACAGCCGACGCAACAGCGCGTGATGAGCTATGCCGAACCGGCCATGCCACATTCTTCAATGGGCATGCAGCCGCAGGTTGTGCGTGAATTGACCGCCCCCTGGGAAAACGAGCAGGTTTATATTGAACGCGTTACCGGCCACCCGACACCCGGCCCGGCGCATCGCACGCCTGGCCCGCAAGCCCGGCCGGGCTATCCGCCCGCAGCCCAGCGGCAGGGTCGGGAAAGCGGCGGCCCGCCCCGTTCAGGCATGGTCTCGCAGCTTGCCCCGCCCTCGCTGCGTCATCCCATGGCCGCCTATGGCCCGGGCCCCGGGGCACGCATGCCGCACCCCTCGCAAATCAATGCCATTGGCCGTCTTGGCAGCAAATCGCCGGGCGTTTATCCACCCGGCTATGCCCAGCCGATGATCGGCGGCCGCCGTCAGGAACAATCGCTGCGCGCCCGGGCCGCTGCCTCGGCCGCACTGGCGCGTGTGCAGCCGGAACCCCGGCGACCGGCTTTGTATTACATTATTGATTCCACACCGATGCTCAATACGGGGCAGGTGGTGATTGAGCTGGGTCAGCGTCGCCGCCGGCCGGATGGCACCGGGCCCGACCGTGGCCCGATCCAGGTCTGGAAGCCATCCCAGGCCGCTTTTCTGGAATTTGAGAAGATTGCTGCACCGGAAGACCTTGAACTGCTTGACCTTCTGGCCGCCGCTTCTGACCCCACCGGCTCGCGTGATGAGGCCGACCTTCGGGCCAAGCGTGCCGCCCTGGCGAACCGGCGAAACACGGCCCGGGGCCATGTGCAGCACCGCTTCACACTGCAGCCGGAACACACGGCGGGCGTGGTTGAGCGCATCGTTCGCACGGGGCGTTGCCGCATCCGGCGGTCGGAAGGCAGCCAGGACGAGCCGCCCATGCTTCGCTGGGACGAAGGCGGCGCATGGAAATTTGGCGTTGATCTGAAGTCTGACCAGTCTGGCAAGCGCTGGGCCTGGCGTGGCGCCCTGCGGCGTAACGACCAGAAGATGGACATTGCCGAACCACTGGCCGTGCTGCCCGGGCTGGTTTTCTCGGGCATTGGCAAATTATCGCGATTTGACGACTGCAACCTGGCGGAACTCGTCAAGAAACTACGTGAAGAGAAAGAGATCCAGCTCTCAGATTTTGAGCAGGACGAGCAACTGGCCAAGGCTCTGGAAAAATCAGGCGTATCGATTGACCAGCTGACCGACAGCACGATCTGGAGCGAGCTGACGGAACGGCCAACGCCCTGCCTGATTCTGCGCACACCGCGGCAGAACTGGGGCCCGGAACGGCTTGTGGGCGAAGTCTATTTTGACTACGGCGGCTCGCGCATTCCGCTGGTTCAGGCCGGTGCCATCACTGTGGAAAGCCTGAAACAGCGCGTGATTCACCGCGACCAGGACGCCGAAGCCGATGGCACACGACTGCTGTGGGAGCTTGGATTCAGGCCCAATACCGATGTTCTGGCCGAACCGGGTTCGCTGGAACTGCCGCCCAAAAAAGCCGGGCAGGCGATTAAAGACCTCGTCGCCTTCGGCTGGTATGTGGAATCAGAAGGCAAGCGATATCGCCCGGCCAGCGAATTCAAGCTGAACGTGAGCACCCACATTGACTGGTTTGAGCTGGGCGGCGCCGTTTCGTTCGGTGGCCAGATGGTGGCCCTGCCAGACCTGTTAAAAGCTGCCGACAAGGGCGACACCACCATTACGCTGCCGGATGGCTCGGTGGGCGTGCTGCCTGAAGACTGGCTGCGGAAATATGGCTTTCTCACCGGCCTGGGCGAAGCCGATGGCGGCGTACTGAAATTCGCCAAAAATCAGGCCTCGCTGCTTGACAGCATGCTGGCCAGCCAGCCTGATATCACATTCGACGACGGTTTTGCCACCGCCCGTAAGAGTCTCCAGTCGTTTCAGGGCATTCAACCGCTTGACCCGCCGCCGATGTTTCATGGCGAGCTGCGGCCTTACCAGCGTGAAGGCCTGGGCTGGTTGAATTACCTGGAAGAATTCAATTTCGGCGGCATTCTGGCCGACGACATGGGTCTTGGCAAAACCGTGCAGGTGCTGGCCCAGATGGCCCTCTGGCGCGAGAGCGGCAACCGCGAAGGGCCCTCGCTGATTATTGTGCCCAAGAGCCTGATATTTAACTGGATGCAGGAAGCGGCCCGCTTTGCACCCGAGCTGCGCATTATTGACTACACCGGCCCGAACCGCCAGAACATGCTGCCGAAGTTCCGCCGCTACGACCTGATCGTAACGACTTATGGCACCCTGCGTTCAGATATTGTCGAGCTGGCCAAGATCAATTTTGACTATGTCATTCTTGACGAAGCCCAGGCCATCAAAAACGCCGACAGCCAGGCGGCCAAGGCGTCGCGGCTGCTCAAATGCAAGCACCGGCTGGCGATGTCGGGCACCCCGATTGAGAACCATCTGGGCGAGCTCTGGAGCCTCTTCGAATTCATTAACCCCGGCATGCTTGGCTCGGCCTCGGTCTTCAAGCGAATGGCCATGGCAGCCACAGGCAGCGACCCCGTTGCCCGCGAGGCACTGGCCCGGTCGCTGCGGCCATTCATCCTGAGACGAACCAAGAAGCAGGTGGTGAAGGATCTGCCGGAAAAGACCGAGCAGATTCTGCACTGCGAGATGGAACCCGAGCAGCGTGCCTATTACGACCAGCTGCGCGAGCACTATCGCCTGACCCTGCTCAAGAACGAAGCCTCGGCCCTTTCCGGCGGCAAATTTGCCACCAACAAGATCGAAGTGCTTGAGGCCCTGCTGCGGCTGCGTCAGGCAGCATGCCACCCCGGCCTGATTGACCCTGACAAGCGTAAGGACAGCTCGGCCAAGCTTGACATCCTCATACCGCACCTTGAGGAAGTCATTGAAGAAGGCCACAAGGTTCTGATATTCAGCCAGTTCACCAGCTTTCTTTCCATCGTGCGTGACCGGTTTGACAAAAATGGGATCAAATACGAATATCTTGACGGCAAAACACGCGACCGCGAGGCCCGTGTGCAAAGCTTTCAGGACGACCCGACCATCCCCGTCTTCCTCATCAGCCTCAAGGCCGGTGGCCTGGGTCTGAATCTGACATCTGCCGATTATGTCTATCTGCTTGACCCCTGGTGGAACCCCGCCGTTGAAGCGCAGGCCATTGACCGCTCGCACCGAATTGGCCAGACACAGCACGTCTTCGCCTATCGGCTCATCGCCAGCGACACCGTCGAACAGAAAATCATTAACCTTCAGGCCCAGAAGCGCGACCTGGCCGATGCCATTCTGGGCGACGACAATCGTCTGATTCAGTCGCTCACCCGTGAAGATCTGGAATATCTGCTTTCCTGATCAATCCGGCCTTACATGCACTTCATGATTCCGGGTCCAAAAAATCCGGATTCATGAAATGCCATTTTATTGAAATTCACTGCCAATTTTCCGGCAGGTTTCAATATCAAGCTGTATTTGCCTGACTAGCTCCTCGACGCCTGTAAATTTAATCGTTTCGCGAATTCGCTCAAGCCAGACCAGCTTCACCCGATTGCCGTAAAGGTCGCGGTCAGGATGGCCAATCAAATGGGCCTCAACCCGCTGAACATCACTGGCAAATGTCGGTTGGCTGCCCACATTCACGGCTGCCGGAAATAAAGCCGGAAATTCACCGTTTTCGCTTTCAACACCGGCCAGGGCCGCATAAACACCCGGCTTTGGCAGAAGCGTGTTGCACTGTTCCAGGTTCGCCGTGGGCACGTTGATGCCTCGCCCCCGGCCCACTCCGCGTGCCACCGTGCCAATCGTCTCAAAAGCATGCCCCAGCAGCCTTCGGGCCGCCACAATTTCCCCGGCGGCAATCTCACCGGCAATGCGCGACGATGTCACCCAGGCGCCCGAGTGCTCAACCGGCAGGGCCTGCTCAAAAGTCATGCCCGTCTGGCGGCACCACTGGGCCAGCTCGGCCACGCCCCCGCCTCGATTCCGCCCAAACTGAAAATTCGGCCCTTCCACCAGCCCCACCGCTGCGAATCGCTCGCAAATGATCTGGTCAAAAAATTCGCGGGCCGTTAAATCCAGCAACCAGTGGCCGGTTTCAAAAACCACGGTATCGGCGAATCCGAAGTCCTTCAAAAGCTGAACCCGGCGACCGATCGGCGTGATCGGCGGACGACCCGGCAGATCGGGGTTCAAAACCTGAGCCGGTGGCGGGTCGAATGTCACCGCCAGGGCACGTGTGCCGGTTTTTCTGGCCAGGCCCACGGCATGATCAGCCAGCGCCTGATGCCCCAGATGAACACCGTCAAATTTGCCGATGCAAAGCACACAAGATCTGATAATTTCAGGAATTACGGACGACTGCGAGATCAGATGCACGGCGTGTTGAAAACCTCGTGAGCCAACAGTCGGCTGGTCGAATCGGCGCAGAGATGTGCTGAAAAATGCCCGACTTTGTCATACATTATTAATCAGATAAGCCGCTTTGTGCCAAGAGCGGCCCACCGGGAAACTTGTTGAGCGAGCCTGATTTAATGAATGTGCTGGTTCTTGGGAATGACTCCGATTCGCTTGAATTTGTGAGCCGGCTGGCACAAAGCCCGGGCGATTTTCAGATCATCAACACCTGCCCGCCTGTGCCGGGCTATCCCGGCACCGACGATCTGGAAGCCGCTCTGGCCACTTCCGACATCGAAGCCGCCCTCATCTGCGGCCCTCTTGAAAGTCGCGGCGAATGGCTCCGCCGGGCCGCAGGCCAGGGTTGGGTCTGCCTCTGCCTGAACCCGCCCGGGCCCAACACCGACCCCTATTATCAGGTGGCCCTTTCCAACCACGAATTCGGGGCAATCGTCATCCCGAATCTGCCCCTGCGACTGCACCCTGGCATTCAGCGAATCCGCTCGGAAACCGGCCCCAATGCCCCGGCCGGGCCAATCAGCTCAATCGTCATCGACATTGAAACCGATGTCGATTCGCAAAACCTTGTCCTCGTTCCCTTTACCGACTGGGCCGATGTGGTTCGCCACCTGCTGGGTGATGTCGAAAACATCGCCGCCATGGGCTTCCCGCCGGGCCTTCAGCCAACGGATCGACTCACGGCCCAGCTTCGCGCCGCTGGCGAAAAACGCGCTGAGCTAACCATAAGAACAGGCACAAAAAGGAATTACGCCCGGCTGACAGTCAACACGGAAAAGGCTGTCGTCACCGCGGCTTTCGACCCGTTTTCCAGCAATGCCGGCACAATCACGATCAGGCGCACTGCTGACACCCACGAAAGCCCGGCTGAACCACTGGGCCAGTGGGATAGATATAACTTGATGATAAATCAATGGTTAGAGACATTCCGCCAGAAGCGGCCGACGGGGCTGACCCTGCACGACGGCATTCGTTCGATGGAGGTGGCCGAGGGTGCGATCCGCAGCCTGAGGCGAGGCCGGGCGATCGACCTTTATTACGAGGAAGTCTCAGAAGCCAATAACTTTAAGACGATCATGACCAGCATGGGCTGCCTTATGGTCATTTCCGTGATTTTTGCCCTGCCGCTGATTCTGGCCGGCCCGGCCCTGGGGCTGCCTTTCACACTCTATCTTGGTTACCTGATTCCACTTGCGATGGGCGGGTTTGTCGCCCTGCAACTTCTCAGACTGGCCATCAAATAGGGTGCTGAGAAGTTTTGCGAAAGCAGCCGCAATTTTTTTGTTTTTTTTCGCAACTTTGGTGATCTACCGGTGTTAAAGAAATATGTTAGTCTTGCAGATAAAAGCAATTGCGTCCGTGCCCGAGGTTTACCGATGATCCGATCCACGCTTTCCAGTCGAAGCCGGCCCGCCAGTAAATCATTTCTGGCATTTGTTGTCTGCCCAGTCTTGCTGGCCGTCTCAATCGGTGCCGACGAAGCCAAGAAGGCGGCAAAAAAAGCCGAAAAGAAGCCGGGCAATGCCGTTGTGAACAAGCAGGACGGCAAAGAACGCAAGACGCTGGCCAAGGCGCTGGAATCCGAAGGCAAGTCAGCCGAAGAAGTGAAAAAGCTGGTGGACGTGATCACCCCGGCGGATCGTCGCGAAGCCTTGCGCACCATTCAGGCCATTCAGAATTTTGTGAAGGCCGTGGGCGATGCCGAGCAGAAGACGAAAAACGAAGGGCCGGGTGTCGAGGCGATTCTGGCTGCCCGGCCGAAGAAGGTGGTCGAGCCAACTACCTTTTCCGCTGCCGATCTTGACCGGCTGATGAAGGAATCGCTGCAGAAAGCAGGTGTCAAGTCGGCTGATCTGACCGACGACGAAACATTCCTGCGCCGGGTTTCGCTCGACTTGACCGGCGTTCTGCCCAGCCCCGAAATGCTTGAAACGTTTCAGAAATCAACCGACCCTAGCAAGCGTGTCAAAACCATTGCCCGGCTTGTGAAGGCACCGGGATTTGCTGCAGCTCAGGCGAAATACTGGCGTGATGTGATTCGCTTCCGGGCTACCGAAACGCAGCAAAAGCGGTTTCAGCCCCAGGTTCTTGAAAAATATTTCACCGAAAAATTCGCAGCCAATACCCCCTGGGATGAAATTGCCCGCGAGATGATCACGGCGATGGGCCCGATTGACGATAACCCCGCCGTTCTATTGACAACCGCTCAGGAATCGAAGTCGGAAGAGACCGCCGGCGAAGTCTCACGCGTCTTCATGGGCATTCAAATTCAGTGTGCCCAGTGCCACGACCACCCGACCGATAGCTGGAAGAGGCAGCAGTTCCAGCAATTCGCCGCCTTTTTCTCAGGGGTTCGCACTGCCAATTTCTCGGGCAATGCCGTGGCTGCCGGCCAGCGCGTGTTCGGGCCCAAGGCTGTCGGTCAGGTGGTGCATCAGGTGGCCAACCCCAAAGACCCCACCGACATGCAGCAGTTTTCGCCAAAGTTCTTCCTGAACAAGTCGGCCGGCGACCTGCCGCTGAACGTTTCGGTGGAAGGGCGGCGTGCCGTGGCCGCCAGCTATATTGCCGCGCAGGATAACCCGTGGTTTGCCAAAGCCTTCATCAACCGGGCGTGGTATCAGCTGATGGGCGATGCCTTCTATATGCCTGTTGACGACATCGGCCCCGAGCGTGAAGGCAAGAATCTGGAAGTGCTTGATGCCCTGGCCACCGCGTGGACAAAGCGCGGCTACGACATTGCCTGGCTTTATGAAACCATCGCCACCAGTCAGACCTATCAGCGACAAAGCCGCCAGCCTTCAGGCGAAAGCACCGAGGCTGAAATTTCAGGCGCCAACTGCCCCACCCGGCTGCGTGCCGATCAACTTCTGCAAAACCTGCGAATGGTCACGGGCACACCGATTCTGGGTGTTAAACCGGTGGAAAACGCCCGTGGGCCACGGGCCCAGATGGCCAAAGCCAAGGCCGCAGGTGGGGCGGCACCCATTCAGGGGCCACTAGCCAAGGCTGTGATCAGGGCTGTGCAGACATTCTCGTTTGATCCATCCACGCCTGATGAAGACGTTGTCGGCACCATTCCGCAGGCACTCTTCATGATGAACGCCCCCGACCTGAACCGGGCGGTGGAAGCGCGTGACGGATCAGTGCTGAGCACCATTCTTGACGAGCACCCGAAAGACGACAAAGCTGCTCTTTCAGCCATTTACAAGCGGGTTCTGGCCCGCGACCCCAACGCTGAAGAAGTAAAAATTGCGACCGATTACATTGCCGAAGTCGGCAAACGTGGCGAGGCCTTTGAAGATCTCTTCTGGAGCCTTCTCAACAGTGCTGAATTTCTGAGCCGGCGCTGATCACGATCCATCAAGTCTGACAAGAATCAAAAAAGCGGAATCCGCAGGAAAAGGGCTTTCAAAATGAGTGAAACCAAGACGATTATTGATGTCAGAACGACAGGTGCCGGAGTGGTCAGCCGGCGCGGGTTTGTCAGTTCTATTGCCTCGGGCTTTGGGCTGGCGGGCATGGGCTGGACAGACCTGCTGGCCGTTTCGGCTGATGACTTGCGCAAGAAGCGAATGTCTGTGGTTGTGCTTTGGATGCAGGGCGGCCCGAGCCAGTTTGAAACATTCGACCCAAAGCCGGAATCAGCCAACGGCATGGGCACCAAGGCCATTGAAACGGCCGTGCCGGGCATTCGTATTGCCGAAGGCTGGGAAAAAACCGCCGCGATGATGAAGGATATCGCCCTGGTGCGCAGCATGACAAGCAAGGAAGGCAACCACCAGCGGGCCACCTATGCCAACCACACGGGCTATGTGCCCACCGGCACCGTGAAGCACCCGAGCTTTGGCTCGCTGTGTGCCGCCGAGCTGGGCGAACCGAACTTCGACCTGCCGCACATTGTGGCCGTGGGCAACCAGGGCGCGGCCGGCTCGTCCGCCGGTTTTCTGGGTGTTCAGTATGAACCATTCATGGTGGAAGACCCGCAGGAAATGCCGACAAATGTCGAATCGGCCGTGGCCACCGCCCGCTTCAACCGCCGCCTTGATGTGCTGGCAAAGCTTGAAAAGGCCGGTTTCGGCAAGTCTTCAGGCGTTAACCGCGTGAAAGAACATCAGGCTCTTTACAGGCAAACGGCGGGCATGGTGCTTTCACCGCGGGTTCGGGCCTTTGACCTGGAAGAAGAATCGTCGGAAGTGCGCGACGCCTATGGCCGCAACTCCTTCGGCCAGGGCTGCCTTCTGGCCCGCCGGCTGGTGCAGCAGGGCGTGACGTTTGTCGAAGTGCGCAGCAATGGCTGGGACATGCACCGTGGCCTGAAGGAAACGATGGCCAAGAACTCGTCGCAGGTTGACACAGGCATGGCCGCCCTGATTCAAGACCTGAAACAGCGCAACCTGCTTGATACCACACTTGTCGTCTGGATGGGTGAATTTGGCCGTACGCCGAAGATCAACCCGAATGCCGGCCGCGACCACTATCCGCGGGCCTTCAGCGTGGCCATGGCAGGCGGCGGCATCAAGGGCGGTCAGGTTGTGGGTGCAACCTCAAAAGACGGCACTGAAGTGGCTGAATCGCCCGCTTCAATTCAAGACCTTCTGCGCACGTTCTGCGCCACCCTGAAGATTGACGCGAATAAAGAAAATGTCAGTCCCCAGGGCCGCCCGCTCAAAATCGTTGATGGCGGCAAGCCCATCAAGAGCCTGCTGGCCTGATGGATTCCAGCCCGCCGTTAATCATTCACACAAGGCCCGGGCAACCGGGCCTTTTTGTTTCGTTCGCTTTTGTTCGCCAGGGCTGTTTATTTCTTGTTCTTTGAGCAATACGACGCGTTTTGGATGAGCTTGAAAAAGTTATCTGGCTCGCGGAAGCACAGCGAGCGTGCCTGACTCCTTTTTCTGCAGAAGGAGAATGAAACGGCCCTGTTTTGTTCTCAAACTGACCTTGTCGAAAATGCCACTTCCGAGTGTAATGCCGGGCTGTTGGTGATTTGATCGGATCTTATGATCGTTCAATGACTTGCGTATTTCGGCGGAGCCGGGATCATGAAAAAGCTGATGAGTCTGATGCTGGTTTGTGCGGCGGCCTTTGCAGGCGGCGGCATGCTGAACGAGCATAACCTGACGACCGCAGTCAATTACGTCTATCACCAGCAGCAAATCGGCAAAGTCATTTCGCTGGGGTCAATCACTCGCACACCCGCCGCGACATTACCCGAAGTTTTGCCCAGCACCCCAGGCGCAGTGCCTGTCGCGGCAGCTCCTTCAGCCACCGCACCGCCTGCCCCTGCCGCGACTGATGCCATGCCACCGGCCACACAGGCCCAGGCTGCTTCGCAATCGCCAGCACCGGCCCCAATTGTGCCGCCACCGCCGGTTGCCGGCGGATTCGAGCCAACACCCATCCCGTCGCGCCCCCAGCCGCCACTGGTGCTGAACCTGCCAAATTCCGAGCCATCAGGCAACGATTGGCGTGAATCGCGCGTTCAGCCGCCTGTCTCGCCTTCCATCGCACCACTGGCCCCGCCAGAGGCCTTGCCACGTGAGGTGGCCTCAGCCTCGAACGTGCCCGACATCGCCTCGGCCGGTATCCAGAACCCTAATGCCATCAGGCGCGAAATCACGCCTAAACGCGATGAAATGGTCGGCCGGGCCGGTTATAACAATAGGTATCAGGCCTTGAATGCCGAAAAGCCCGCCACCTGGGCGGAACTGGTGCTGAAAATGCAATCGGTGGGCCTGACTGATATTGCAATGGATGTGCAGGCCGACGGCAAATTGAAGTTAAAGTCAAAAATTTTAAATCCGGCCTCAGGCAAGCCATATGAAATAGCTGCCGAAGCCACATCGCCCGAAAAAGCCGCAGAACTGGCCATCAGAAGGGCCGTGATTTTTCGCGCCAGCGCCAAGTCAAATAAAATCACTGCCGCGCCAGAACCATCGGAATCAACACCGGCCCCGAAAAGCCTTGGAAAAATTCGCGAAGAGCCACTTTATCGGCTTGCCCCGCCTGAGCCTCTCGCCGCACCGGCTGACCTGCCACCGCCCGCCGACCTGCCGCCAGGCTGATTTTTCAACACTTTTTTGAAATACAATCAACCATTGATTATGCAATTGCATTAATCGTAAAAAAAGTCGGCACTGGACATTCTCAAGCCGGTGGGTAAAAATTATTGGCACAGCCTTGGCCTGCACAAATTCCAGGCCCCAATTTTGCTACAACTGCAAGAGCAACTCCCATGATTCGCCCGACAACTGTTTTTTCTGCTCTCGTTTGCCTTTTTGCTATGGCCGGGCTGACACAGGCCGACGACGATTTCAAACAGATTTTCGACGGTAAAACGCTGAACGGCTGGGCCGCCAAAGAAATGAAATACTGGTCGGTGCGCGACGGTGCCATCACCGGTGAATCTACACCTGAAAAACCCTGTACCAAAAACCAGTTCATGGCCTGGCAGGGGGGTGATCTGGCAGATTTTGAGCTGAAGCTGAAATTTCGAGTGAAAGGCAACGGCGGCAATTCGGGCGTGCAGTTTCGCAGTGTTCTGCGGCCCGATGGCCTGGCTGTGGGCTATCAGGCCGATATTTTTCAAAGCGGGCCTTATCTGGGCGGCGTGTGCGACGAAATTCACAGCCGCAAGGGACCGGAACTGCTTTCAGCCAATGGCAGGAAAACCGTGATTGACGCCAAAGGCCAGCGCACGACAACCGACCTTGGGCAGGTGGCGAAAATAAAGCCCACCGGCGAATGGAACGACTACCGTATTATTGCCCGGGGTCATCAGATGATTCTGGAAATCAACGGCGTGAAAAGCACTGAGCTGATTGACAACGAAGAGGGGCATTTTGATCTCTCGGGCTTCCTTGGCCTGCAACTTCGCTCAGGCGAGCCGATGACGGTTCAGTTCAAGGATATCTACCTGAAACAGTTGTCGAAATAAATCGGACAGTCATTTCGTTTCAACATTCACGATGATTGTCGAACCATCCGACAATAAAATTGAACACTTCATGCTTGCCGGGCATGCCCTTGCGTGGTACGATTCAACAATCCACAAATCGCGCACGCGATTGAAGCCACCCGCATAACGCCAGTTTACAGAAAGACTTCCATGAACCGACCGGACCACGCCAATCGTCGCGAAGTTGTCAGGGGCATTGGTGCCGCCGGCCTGGGGGCTGTGGCCTCGGGCCTGGTTGGTGCACAGGAAGAGGCCCGCAAAGAACCGCAGGCACCACAGGCCAATGCCGATGCCAAGCTGCTGCCCACACGCAAGCTGGGCCGCAATGGCCCAATGGTGCCGATGCTGGCGATGGGCGGCGATATGGAATCAACCAGCGCCATGGGTCTGATGAACCGGGCCTGGGCTTCGGGCATGCGTTATTACGACACAGCCCAGAAATATGGCCGGGCGAAGGAAGAGGCCATTTATCGCAAGTGGTTTGCCGCCAATCCCGGCCGCCGCGAGCAGCTTTTTCTGGTGTCGAAGGATTATCCGACCCAGGAAGGCCCGAAGCAGCTCCTCAAGATGATTGACGTTCGTCTGAAGGAACTCGGCACCGATTATCTTGACCTGTATTTCATTCACCAGCTTTGCCCGGAAGTTTATGGGGCCGAATCGGTGAACTGGGGCAAGAGCGACGAATTCCGCGAAGTGGCGGAAAAGCTTAAGGCTTCGGGCAAAGTCAAGCTTGTCGGTTTTTCGTGCCACGGCGGCCCTGAATACATTCAGGCTGCGGCCGATGGCGGATTTCTTGACGCCCTGATGGTGCAATACACGCCCTTCTACGAGCGTGGCGGCACATTTGACAAAGCTCTGACCGCCTGCCACGAAAAAGGCATTGGCCTGATCGCCATGAAAACTCTGCGTCATGCCGGCAACGTGCCCAAGCGTCTGCCCGAATTTGAAAAAATGGGGCTGACGACACACCAGGCCATTCTGCATGCCACCTGGAGCGACCCTCGCATCGCTTCGATTTGCAATTCCCTGCGGAATTTCGACCAGATGAAGTCAAGCCTGGCAGCCAGCCATGGCTACACCAAGCCGCTGGAAGTTTCGCAGATAGAAAGCCTGCGAGACGCTGTGCTGGCCAGCCGCCGCACCATGTGCCCGGGCTGCCCTTCGTGCGATGCCAAAGTGGCTTCGACAGACTATGCCTTCCGCGACATTGCACGCTATGTGACCTATTTTGAGCAGGATAATCGCCAGGAATCGCGCGAACGATACCTGAAACTGCCTGCCCAGGCCCGCCAGTTCAGCACGGCCGAGCTTCAGGCGATCTCAAAAGAATGCGCCTTTGGTGTTGATTATGTCGAAGTGGCGAACAGGGCCGAGCGATACTTCGCCTGACACCCACGGCCAACGGCTAAACCTGCAGATTTTCAGGCAACAATCAAAAAAGGCTGGCCCGGTGTTCGGGCTGGCCTTTGCCTTTTGTCAGCCTGGTCGCGTTATAACCGGCAACATTTGCAGAATGTTATTGAAATTCCCGTGTCAGGCCTTCTTGCATCTTCTATAATTAAATATCAATTTAGCCCCAGCCTGCTTTGGGAAGATTACGGTGAAAAGCGAAAAAAAGCCGCGGCCCGTTCTTGAAATCAAGGGTCAACCACTGGTTGGCTTCGACCTTGGCACCACTTACTCAAAAGCGGCTGTTATTGATGCGAATTTCCTGCCCAGGCTTGTTCCCGTGGGCCTGCCTGATTCCCACGGGCCTGACCGCTATCAGATGCCTTCTGTCGGGCTTCTGCGCAGCGACAAGCTGATTGTGGGCGACGAGCTGCCTGCGACATTTGACGAAGATGACGTGCCCATTCGTCTGCCCAAGCGATTTCTGGCCGACCCCCGGCCCCGATTTCCGGAAGATCGCCCGCGATTCAGCGCCGCCGAAGTCTGTGCCCAGCTTTTCAAACGCCTCAAGGCCCGAACCGAAAAATACATCGGTCGGCCTGTCAGGCGGGTTGTGCTCACCATTCCGCCTTCGTTCGGCTCGCGTCAGCGTTCGGCCCTCCTCAAGGCGGCGGCATGGGCCGATCTTGAAGTGGTTGATCTGGTCGAAGAACCGGTGGCTGCCGCCGTTTACGACTGGATGGTTGAAAAAAGTGTTAAGCCTGGCGATAACCGCGAACCGCTGGGCGTGAAGTATTCGCAGATTCGTGCCGGGCAAAGCTCTATGCTTGTGTTTGACCTGGGCGGCGGCACGCTTGATATCTCGCTGCTTCGTGCCGAAGGCACACAGATTGACGTGCTGGAATCGTGGGCAGGCGGCGAGTTTCTGGGCGGGGCTGATTTTACGCAGTCCATCGCCGACTGGATCGCCTCGGAAATTCGCGGCCGAACCGGTTTCGACCCTGTTTATCATCCTTCGGCCAAAGATAAAATCAGTCAGGCAGCAGAACTGATCAAAAAAGAGCTGACTGACCGCCCCTCAACCACACGAAAGTGGAAGAAACGCGGCTTTGAGCTTGAAATCAACCGCGACACCTATGCCGGCATCGTCGAGCCGCTGATGACCCGCTCGGAGACGGCCATCTATCAGGCGGCCAGGTCGGCTGAAAAGCAGCTTCGGGGGCCGGTGAAGCATTTGCTGGTGGTGGGTGCGGGCAGCCGGGCCCATGGCATTCGTGAAATGATTGACCTGCTTGATGTGAATCGCGTTGGCAGTCGCGAATTTCCGGAACTTGGTCAGTTCTATGTGGCTCTTGGTGCGGCCACAATGGCCTGGCTGAAGGCCCAGAACGAGAACGAATCGAATTTAGCCGGGCCGCAGGGCAAGAAAACCCGCGTGTTTCAGCTTCGGCGAAAAACGGGCATGAATCTGGGCATACGCGCCTGGGATTCTGACGTGAAAGACCATGTTCTGCGCGTCATTCTCAAGGCTAATACCATGCTGCCTGCCGAGAAAACCGTCAGTTTCGGCAAAGTCAAAACGCATCAATCGTCGATCCGCCTGAAAGTGATGGAATCCCCGACAAAACAGTTGTCAGATGCGAAATCGGTCGGCGAATTTGTTGTCGATATTGACAAAGGTCATGAGGATCAACAGGAGCTGGCTTATCAGTCGGAAACGACTTTTGAAAAAGACCCTGACCGCGAGGCGGAAGTGCGGATCACCCTTGCCTACGACATCACCGGCCAGGTGAAAGTGAGCGTGCTTGACCGCCGCACAGCGAAAAAAACCTCGAAAGATCTTGACCCCGAGCCATTTGATGTGGAAGTGGCCGAAGCCTCAGTAGCCACCGACACGCTAGCCCCACCGCCTGCCGTGGCCACGCAGGAAGATGAAATCAAGAAGTTCAAACGACAATTGCAGGAACTCTCGAATGAACTTGAGCGTGTTAAAAAGGCGAAGGCTGCCGAACTTGAGAAACAGAGAAAAGCCTATGAGAGCTCTTCTGATAAGGGTTTTGACTATTTCGACCAGCCAACTGAGCAGGAAATACCAGGCATAATCAGCCAGACATTCCTTCCGCCAACACACTACAAAAGTCAATCTTCAAATTTTGCAATTCCGCCGTCTCTGACAACTTCTGAACTTGTATCGAGACCAATCAAACAGGCCGCTGCAACAACTGCATCAACCACATCAACACCGCCGCCAGCGCCTGAAGCCCTGCCTGACCTGAAACTTGATGTGAAAGATGTCGAACCCGAAAATGGGCCAATGCAGACTCTTTTTGACGACGATTCTGCCGTGCTTGAAGCCATCAGTGGCGTTCACGAAGCTGTCGTGATTTCCAAAGAGGCAATCACCAGGGCTATTCCGAAAAATTTATCAGCGAACCTTCAGCCACCGCCGATTCCAATACAGATACAACCGCCGGAATTAGTCATTGAGTCACAGAACGTGGTAAATATTGATCAAGGTGCTGATGAAATCGAACTTGTCGATATCAGTGTCGAAATCACCGAAAATCAGGCTGATGAAGAAGAGATGCTTGAGCTTGAAGATGATTTGGAAGAAGCACTGATTGAAGAAGAAATTCCTGAAGAGAAATCGGAGGAATTATTAATTGTTGACGACGAACAATCTGTCGCCGGCCTGAAACTTGATCTGGGGCTACAGCTTGACATGAAGGACGAACGGCTTCAGGGCCTGACTTATGCCTTCAAACTGGTGATTATGGAGCTGGTGAAAAAACCACTGTGGACATGGGTGGAATTTGCCGAATACTGCCAGGAAAATCACACGGCACCCAAGGTGGTTTTTGAGCGGCTTAATCAGTGGTCAAACCAGAAATATCAGGAATTTATCCTGAGACGTGAAAACGAACACCTGGTTGTCAATCGTCAGATATTGCAGAAATGAAATTGTATTTTGCCGGCAAATGGTTATTGAGTTTCATCATTGCATTTCAACAAATAAAAAAAGGCCGGGAATTTAACCCCGGCCCCAGATCGGGTTGCATTTGAATCAGCCAGTCAGATCTTCCAGCCGTCGCGCATGTCGGGCTGAATGAATTTCGCGGCGTCAGGCGTGTTGGTCACCTTGCCGGTGGCTGGGTCATAGTCAATCGCCTTGTTCACGCGAATGGCCACGTTACCCAGAATCATGGATTCCGTCAGGCGGCTTGAATATTCGAAGTTCGACTGGGCATGGGCCGGCTTGCCGGCACGGATGGCTTCCACCCATTCCTTCTTCTGGTTGTCGTCGTTGCCCTTGCCGCCTTCAATGCGTGGCAAAAATGGCGTGGGGGCCTTGTATTCCTTGAATTTCTCTTCCGGCCAGAGCGACTGCTGTGAACCATAATCGGAAGGCGAGTACATCTGTCCTTTTGAGCCGATCATCAGCGAACCGCTGTCGGATGGCTTGAATCCGGGCGGGAAGAGGCTTTCAGGCGGCAGGTTGCGCTTGCCGTCGCGGGCACCTTCATACCAGTGCAGCTTGACTGGTGGCAGGTCGCCCCGGGCCGGGAATTCATAGGTGATCACCGCCCAGGCCGGGAAGGTTTCGGAGTTCAGTTCGGCATGCTCGGCCGAGATACGCACCGGCAGTTCAAGCTTCAGCGACTTGAAGACCAGGTTGGCCGTGTGGCAGGCCATATCGCCAAGGCTGCCCGTGCCAAAATCCCACCAACCCCGCCAGTCGTGGGGATGATAGACGGGGTGGTAGGGACGCACCGGTGCAGGCCCGAGGAACAAATCCCAGTGAACGTGCTTCGGCACCGGGGGTGTTTCTGATGGTCGCGCCACAATGTCGGGCGACTGCTTCCAGTATTTGAATGGCCGATTTGTCCAGACATAAACTTCTTTGACATCGCCAATGCCGCCCGACTGCACAATTTCAGCACCCCGACGCAGGCCACCGTCGGCCGAGCCCTGGTTGCCCATCTGCGTGCAGACATTCTTTTCGCGGGCAATCTGCCGCATCATCCGCGCTTCCCACACCGAGTGTGTCAGCGGCTTCTGGCAGTAAACATGCTTGCCCATACGCATGGCCATGATCGAAGCCGGGGCGTGTGTGTGGTCAGGCGTTGAGACAACCACGGCGTCAAGCTTGTCGCCCAGCTTGCTCAAAAGCTCGCGATAATCCACAAATTTCGTGGCGTCCTTGAATTTCTCGCCCTTGGCATTCAGGCGGTTTTCGTCGATATCGCAGATGGCCAGCACGTGGCCATGATTGCTGGCCTGATCAATGTCAGAGCCACCCTTGCCGCCAACCCCGACACCCGCGATTGTAATGGCATCGTTAGGGGCATAACCCGCATAAGCCCTCAAGCCCTTTGGCCAGACGGCAAAACCGGCGACCGACGCGCCGAAGCCCTGCACGAATCGACGCCGATTCGGTTGAATGAGATGCGATGACATGGAAAAATTCCTTGATTTTATAGATGAAGGTATGAGTTCGAATCAGGCTGGATGACTGGCAAATTTGAAATTGCCGTATTTCATAGAGGAATACAGAAGATTCCCGCCGTTTAGATATATGTTATCAATGAAAAATTTTCATAACAACTGATCGTATTTGTTTTTTCGGCAAATTCGCAGAAAAATTGATAACTGTGCCTGATGGTCGTTCTTAACCACGCCGAAGGCACTCATCACCACGGTGTCTGACAAAATTCAATTTCGTTGATTGACTCGCGCCTGCCGTCCTTTTAGACTCAAACGTGACGTCTGAAAATACAGACTTCACACCCAACAATCGCAAAAACATCGTTTCAATGTCCCCGAAAGTCGGAGATTTTCGACATGGCCGGCCGAATCACTGGGTTCTGCGTGCTTTCCATCTTCACACTTCTGGCCGTTTCCGGCTGCGGTGGCGATTCATCGCTGCCCAAAACAGCCAAGGTCCGCGGCACTGTCAGCTACAAAGGCAAGCCTCTTTCCGGCGGGCAGATTTCGTTTATCCCTGAGACTGGTAGCGATGCGGCAAAATCAGGCCAGCCCGCTTCTAGCCAGATCGGGAGCGATGGTTCGTTTAACCTGACGACCTTCAACACCGGCGATGGTGCTCTGATCGGTGCCCACAAGGTGATCGTCAGCAAGCGAAGCAGCGACACTGCACGAAACCAGCCAAAACCTGATGGAACCATTGACTACACCGTGCCCAAAGCCGAAATTCCCACGAAATATGAAAGCGTTGATAAAACACCATTGAAATACACAGTGGAAGACAAGTCGAACGAATTCAAGATTGAGCTTGTTGACTAAGCCGGGCAAGGGGTCTCGATCGACCCGATTAACGCGGCGATCCGGGCATCATGGCCGATGAATGAGCTGGGTCAAGCCGGCGGATGCCGGCACCGGCTTCTTTCAGTTTCGGGTCACAGGCCAAGGCGGCTTTATACCAATCGACTGCCAGGCTGAACATTTCAAGAGACTCGGCAATCTGACCAAGTTCCAGCCTGATCTGGCCATTCCGGGGCTCGTCTTCGGCCTGGTCGTTCAGCCTGCTCATCCGCGCTATCTGGTTTCTTATCGCTTTCGCAGATTCAAAATCAGCGGCCGCTTCGGCATTTTTTCCCATGAACTGCCGCACAGACCCCCGCTGATAGAGCCAATCGGCATTCCTGGGTCGGGCCGCCAATGCCTGGCTGAACTGCCTTTCGGCATCGGCCAGATTCCCTTCTGCCTGATTCAGCGATGCCGCCTGAGCCATGATTTCCGGCCCCGGCCGGGCATCACTTTTTAATGCATCATCAAGTAGAATTCGTGCTTCGGCCAGACGATTCTGGCGAACCAGCAAACCCAGCCTGATCTCGGCCTGGCGGGCCTGCTGATAACTTGCGGGCAATAATCTCAGCCAGGTTTCGCAGCTTTCAAGCCTGCCTGAATCAAGTGCAGTCGCAGCTCCGTCAAGTAATCCCTGATGATGATAAGGGGGTTTCGCCAGGGCTCTGGCAAAAGCTTCGCAGGCCTCTTCCAGGTCAAGATTCTCACGATGAATCATGGCAATGGTAAGCCATGAACTGGCATCGTCAGGCGCAAGTTTGACAACCTGCTCAAGTGCAGCCAGGCAACGTCGCCGTTCGCCAGATTCATAACAGGCCGCTGCCAGCCACTTTCGTGCCTCAAGCCATGCCGGGTCGGCCTTCGTTGCCTGATCAAGCCAGCCTATGGCCTGAACATATTGTCCGGCACTTAGCAGCAATCGCCCCTTCCAGAACGCGCTGGCGGCGGCTTCGGGAGCTTCCGGCTCATAGTTTTCAAGGTATGAGACGGCCATTTTTGGTTTTTTCAGGAGCAAAGAAGCCTCGGCAATCAAAAATACCGCAGATCCTCTGGTACGTTTGTTCTTGAGTGCCGGCCCAAGAAAATTCTCGACCTCCTCCGGCCTGCCATCCTCCATGGCGATCCTGGCCTTCTGCAAAGCACGTTCCGGGCGAACTCTCAGACTATAAATTCCATACCCGAGAAAATTTAAAAGTAATACAACAGACACAAGTCGCAGTCGCCTGCCGGAATGACTCACCATAGTATTCCCGTCAATATTGTGTAATTATCTACGCCCAAAGATATTGTAAATTCGGCTAGTTTTTTTTCAATATTTTTGTATAAAGTATCTTGATCAAGTCTGACTTATCCGTAAAACTAAGATTGTTCAGTCATCCCTTCCGCAAACCAGCTCTCATCACACAGCCGCCGCAAGGCAGTAGCTGCTTCCTACCATCATGTGGAGAGAATCATGATTACCACGAATCGTAATCGAAAGACCGGTTTTACGCTTATAGAGCTTTTGGTGGTTATTGCCATCATCGCCGTTTTGATCTCCCTTCTGCTTCCAGCGGTGCAATCGGCACGTGAAGCAGCCCGCCGTGCCCAGTGTGTCAATAACATGAAGCAAATCGGCCTGGCCATGCACAACTATCACGATGTGATTGGTGCTTACCCCACCAGCTTTTGGCGGAATACCCGAAACGCCGGGACCACCACTAACAACGGTACCAATCGGCATAGCTGGATCACAAACGCACTGCCCTATTTTGAACAGGGAGCCATCTACAACGCCGTCAACTTCAGCATGGGTTGCGGCGGACCCATCAACCATACCGCCCTGATGACATACCTCGCCGTTTTTGCCTGCCCCAGCGACCCTTCGCCGTTTTTCTCCGCCATTCCACGCGTTGATCAAGGCATTGGCAACAATAACAACGGTGGCCCAAAGCTCAGTTATCTTGGCTCGATGGGTGATAATCACCCTGACGACAGCCCGGCACAGTTTTCGTTCACCAGCCTACCCACCATGCGTGAAAACGGCTTTGGCGAACATGGCACACACACCGGCATCATGAGCCGAACCGGCGGAACTACCAACGTGCGTGATATTACCGATGGAACTTCAAACACAATGGCAGCCGGCGAGACACTTTACGAATCGTGCGACTGGTTCACCTGGCCAAATCCGAATGGCACCACCGGCACTACGCATGTGCCAATCAACTACCTGATTAACGTGAGCGACGGCAACTGGCAGACTCTACGAAGCAGCCGCAACTGGCGTGCCGGCTTCGGCTATCGCTCGCAACACCCCGGCGTGGTGAATTTCCTCTTCGCTGATGGTTCCGTCAAAGCCATCAAGAATTCCATCAACCGCGATGTTTATCGTGCTCTGTCAACCCGGGCCGGCGGCGAAGTCATATCAGCCGACGCCTATTGACTCGCAATCTCTAGAACCCTCAATAAATCAATCAAGGGCCTGCGGCACCAGCGCAGGCCTGATCTTTCACCATTTTTATGCCATTCTGCCAGACTCTTTTCATCCGATTTTTCGAAAAGGAATCACCAGGAATGAAATCGGTTATCATACTATCTCTCATGTCAGTTGTCATGATTGCAGGTGGCTGTGGCTCGGGTTCGTCTGATAACGCCAGCACGGCCGCTACGGCCCAGTCAGCCGCGCCCGCTTCAGGCGATGAGACTAAAATCAACGAAGCCGTTTCTAAAATCATTAACGACGCTACCACCAGATTTTCATCGCTCGACTACGCCTTCAACGAAGATCTTCTAAAAATTCTTGATCAATTTGCAAACTACTATGCCTCGACCCCTGAGAACCGCAAGTCGATCAAACTTGAACGACAATTGCCAAAGCTGGACCAGCTCGAAGAACTAAGCCATTTTGAAGAATCAATAATACGTTGGGAAAAAAAGAGCGGAAAATCCATGCGATCGGAAGTCGATCGGATGAAATCATTGCTCGCCAAACGAAATACCGCCGACAAACAATCACAGGTCGAATTTAACAAGGAATTCAGTGCCGCTTTTGACGACTTCGTGAAAATTGAAGTCGATGAACTCCGGGAACGTCGTAACCGCTGGATTCACGATAAGGCCAAACCGGCGATTGATGAACTCAAAGCCACAAATTCCACCGCCGCCGGAAAGATTCAAGCCACACTCAATGCCCCGCCTTATAACTTGCCCCCCGGCTGATTCCACTATCCCGGGCCAGGCTGTCGTCAGGCTCTCGGTTTGAGTTCGAATCAATAAATTCGAACCCTCAGGCCAAACTTTCCCTCGCTTCACTCTTGCGTTTCATTCGCCGAAGCGTTTCATTAGAATAAATCGCCAGTGATCCTCATTCACTTGCCAACCAGACCTGCCTGCCTCTCCTAATCATTTGCGATCAACGAGCAGGCCTCAGGCAAATTCAGGGAGTCTTCCGCACCATGTTCCGTCGTCCATTCTGCGTCGCTGTTGTTCTGAACCTTGCCCTGCTGGGCTTCGCCGCCAGCCCGACTTTCGCCCAGGCCGACAAGGCCGCCGAAGAGATCACCAAACGCGGTGGCCGGCTTGACCGCGACGAAAAAGGCGACAAACCGATCGTCACCGTAAATTACGGCGTTTCGGGCATCGACGACGCCGGCCTCGACTCGCTGGCCAGCCTCAAGTCGCTCAAGAAGCTCACCCTGAATAACACCAAGATCACCGATGCCGGCCTGGCCAAGATCAAGTCGCTGGGCACCATTGAAAAGCTCTATCTGGTTGATACCAAAATCACCGACGCCGCGCTTGATCACCTCAAGGATCTCAAGAATATTCAGGTCCTGAGCCTCGCCGGCACCGGCGTGACCGACGCCGGCCTGGATAAACTCAAGGAACTGCCGAAGCTCAACCAGCTTTTTGTTTACGGCACCAAAGTCAGCGACGAAGGCGTGAAGAAGCTCAAGGCCGCCATACCCAAGCTTAAGACTGACAAGGACATCCCGCCTGTCAAGGAAGTCACCCAGCCCGCCAAGAAAGACGAAATGAAGAAGGGCGAGGCCAAGAAGGAAGAAGCCAAGAAGAAAGAAGAACCAAAGAAAAAGGAAGAAGCCAAGAAAGAGGCCCCCAAAAAGGAAGAAGTGAAGAAGAAGGAAGCCGAAAAGAAGCCTGAGGCCAAAAAAGAAGAGCCCAAAAAGACCGAGGCCAAGAAGGAAAAGCCCAAGAAAAAGTGATTTAGCCGGGCTCAACCAGCATTCAGCTTCAAGCCACGGAAGGCAGGCCCCGGCCTGCCTTTCTCTTTTGGTAAGAAGTGGTTAGCTCAAAAAACCAATCGTTGCCCGGCAAAAAACCGATAATCTGACAAGGATGGAATCGACGGGCGCCAGGCTGTGATGTAGAATATTTAACATAACCTGATGGTTGACCGGGTTAATCGTGAAAAGGGCCAGGACCATGATCAAAACTACCCATCGTCGTGAATTTATCCGGGATCTTGGCCTGAAATCGGCCGCCCTGCCATTTCTGCTGAACCTGCCAAGCCTGGGTTTTGCCAACCAGCAGGCCCCCAAGAAGCGGCTGGTGGTCATGTTCAGCCCCAACGGCGTGATTCCCGACGCCTTCTGGCCCGATGCCGAAGGCCAGATTGACGCCTTCAAGGCGAGCCTGACCCCGCTTGACCCGTTCAAGTCAAAGACCATGATCATTCATGGCCTGTGCGACAAAGTCCGCGGCGATGGCGATAACCACATGCGCGGCATGGGCTGCCTGCTGACCGGTTCCGAGCTTTACCCCGGCAACATCCAGGGCGGCTCGCACACGCCCGCTGGCTGGGCTTCGGGCATCTCGATCGACCAGGAAATCAGGAACTTCCTCCAGAAAGACCCGGCCACCCGCACCCGCTTCGGTTCACTGGAATTTGGCGTGATGGTGCCCGAACGTGCCGACACCTGGACACGCATGGTCTATTCCGGGCCCAATAAGCCGATTTCGCCCATCGACGACCCCTACCAGATGTTCAACAAGCTCTATGGCCGCCTGAAAGATCAGGAGAGCCTGAAGAGCATCCTCGACGAACTTCAGGACGACCTGAAGAAGCTTGGCACGGTGGTGAGCAGCGAGGACAAGCACCTGATCGAAGAGCACGCCGCCTTCGTGCGTGAAATGGAGCAGGAACTCGCCACGAACAAGAAGGACACTGGCCATGCCGTGCCCGAACTTGAGCCGGGCGTGCATCGTGACAACAACAATATTCCGCAGATCAGCAAAATGCAGATTGACCTGATGGTCAACAGCTTTGCCAACGATTTCTCGCGCATTGCCACCATGCAATACACCAATTCGGTGGGCATGGCCCGCATGCGCTGGCTGGGCATTGACGAAGGCCACCACGAACTTTCACACAACCCCGACACCGACAAGCCTTCCGTCGAAAAGCTCACCAAAATCAACAAGTGGTTTGCCGAACAGCTTGCCTATATGGCCAGGCGCATGGCCGAAACGCCCGAGCCGGGCGGCAATGGCTCGATCCTTGACAACACCCTCATTATCTGGACAAACGAACTGGGCAAGGGCAACAGCCACACGCTTGACAACATTCCGTTCGTCCTGGTGGGCAACGGTCTCGGGTTCAAGATGGGCCGCTCGCTGAAGCTGAAGAACGTGCCACACAACCGCTTCCTCATGTCGCTGGCCCACGGCTTCGGACATCACATGAAGTCGCACGGCAACCCCGACTTCTGCAACGATGGCCCACTCACCGGCTTGGCCTGATCGGCCTACTGCCCACCTCTTCCAGTCAATTCACGCAGGATGGGTCGCACGACCCATCCTTTTTTTTACCATTCCCCCAAAAAAACGTCGCCCCCTGGCCAGTTTCACACCGGCCAAGCCCGCATGGTTTCAACTGCGTTTTTTAAAAAATAAAAAATTTTTATCCATTGATAGGTAAGGACTTACAGAAAATTTACAAGTTTTTTGTGTAAGTTTTTTTCTCTAAGTATATAGAGGGCTCTCGTTTTGAGTTCTCCAGTCGGGGGTGGCTTCCTGTAAATCAGATATTTCTGTCCGGTTTCAGGGCGCGGGGGCATGCCAAAGCAACAGGTTATCGAAAGTTAACCTACACCCACCTTGCTTCAGGTGGCCTCTCGCCCATTTGTTTTACGATACCCGTTAAATAAATAAATTCGGGCTGCCTGGCAGAAATTGGCCAGGCAGTCCTGTTGATTTCAGCATCGCGTTGCTCGCCGCAGGCTGGTATGCCGGGCGTGCCATGCGTGTCACTTCTTGGTGGCCGGGCCTTTGTCGAGACTGAAGTCGAACTTGTTCTTCGTCTCATCTTCTGAAACGCTGGCCGTAAGTGTGGTGGCACTGCCATGATACTGGGCCGGGATGATATTGACGCTTTCTTCTTCGTCGTTGCCCAGCGAGCCGGGCATCAGGCTCTTGCGTGCCTTGCCCGACTTCTTCAGCGACACCACCGAAACCTTATACTGCTTCCCCACAATCGGGCCGGCTTCGGCCGGAATCTCATACTGACCGGCC
>JBJTRR010000812.1:0-4260 GCA_046076185.1 bacterium
TTTCTCGCCACTCTTCTGCATAAGCCAGCCGATGCACTAACGATTACGAGCTTGATGCGACATGGCAAAGAACGATCCATACTTGCCCATTTTGTGAATCTTGCGTTCGCCCTGATGATTCCGGCAGGTGCTCTCATCTTCAATCTTGGTCAATCGCAAATGGCTGTATGGCAAAAAGATACGATTCAAACCATGACCGCCGCAGCCTTGGCATTCTCTTCCGGCACTTTTCTTTGTATTTCTCTGAGCGATCTTCTACCTGAGCTTCACTTTCACAGCCACGACCGCGTGAAACTCTCAATTTCACTTTTGGCTGGTGTCGCCCTCATGGCGTTGGTTGCTGTCTTTGGCGAGTAGTATCAATTGCTTTTTCGACTTTTTTTGGGAAGTTTCTGGCAGTTCGGGCAATAATGGGTGGGGCGATTGACCAGCCCGATAATCTGCGTTTTTACAATTTTCGTGCCACACTCCGGGCAAGGTTCGCCACCATGCCCATACATTGCGTTTATTGCCAGAAAGCCACCCTCAAGCCCAAGCACTGTTCGATATCCTGCATCAAAACTTGTGCCCTCAGCTTCAATCGCTCTTTGCAGCACAATGCTCATGTTTTCATGAATCTTGCGGATTTCAGTTAGGTTTAAAGTTGAGGCAGGGCGTTCTGGATGAACCTTTGAGACAAAAAGTATTTCATCGGCATAGATATTCCCGACTCCACTCACTACTTTCTGGTCCATCAACGTCGGCTTGATCGGCCTGTCTGTCCTCTTGAATCGACTGGCCAAAGATTCGAAAGAAATTACAAGGGCATCCTCGGCCTGCGAACGGCTGATTGCTTCCGAGGCTAGTGATAAAGAATCATAAAGCCTTATTTTGCCAAGTCTTCTGGTGTCACAAAACCAGATCTTGGCAGGCTCAGACCCAGTGTGAAAAACGAGCCTTGAATGTTTGGGGCTTGGCGGAGGCACCAGCCAGAACCCGCCTGTCATTCGTGGTTCGATCACAAGAACTGGACCTGACTCAAGCTCAATCAGCACCCATTTGCCGCGACGATGAACAGCCGTAACTATATTATCTGCAAAGGCTTTATTTATCGAATCAGGGTTACAGCCATGGAGTAGGAAACTGTCCTGTACCTCTACGTGCCTGATGGTTGTGTTCAGCATCGCAGGCCGCAGGCCCCGCACCATTGTCTCGACTTCAGGTAATTCTGGCATCTTCTTTATGATCCTCAGCAGGTGAATTTGCCGATATTGTGAATTAAGGGATAGACCATTCGCAAGAGGCGACATTTGGTCTGACGGATCGCATGCCTGACGGATTGCAGGCTTGATTGATGGATTCAGTCAAAAACTTTCATTGCAAAACTTGCACAAGCTGGCAAGGTAATGATAGAATTTGATAGAAATCAGTCAATCGAAAGAAAGGCGTCAAAGTCAGTTGGTCATTGAGCAGCGACGTCAGCAACTTCTGGATCTGATTAACGAGCGTGGTTTTGCCACATTGGCGGAACTCGTTTCAGCGCTCGGTGTATCGGAATCCACGATCCGGCGTGATCTTGAAGCACTCGATCAGGCGGGCCTGGCTCGTCGTACACATGGTGGAGCCGCCTGTTCGGCTGAGCTGCGAACCATGCCTGCTCTTGAAGATCGAGCTGGTTCCATGGCCAATGAGAAACGGTCAATCGGGCGTGCTGCAGCTGCTTTGGTGGCTGATGGCGAAAGCGTTCTGCTAGACGGTGGAACAACCACCCTTGAAGTTGCCAGGGCCCTTTGTGGCCGGCCTCTTCAGATAGTTACAAATAGCCTTCCGATTGCGAGCATGGTGTCAGGTTACCCAGAAACAGACTTGATTCTTGTCGGGGGTTATGTTTACCCACGAACGGGAGTCGCCATGGGGCCAATGTCGATTGCAGCATTACAAAGCCTGCGTGTTCGATATGTGTTTCTTGGGGCAGCGGGAATCGTAAGCGATGGCATTTATAATTCCAACACGATTCTTGTGGATACTCAGAAGCAAATGATGAGTGTTGCTCAGGATGTTGTTGTTGTGGCCGATCGCACGAAATTCGGCAAGCTTTCGCTTTCGCGTTTATGTGGCCTGAATCAGATTGGGCATCTCGTTACCGACAGTGGTATCAATTCTGATCAAAAATCTATGATCCGGCAGGCGGGCATTCAGTTAATTCAAGCGATTTCGCAAGATTTTCAGGCAATCACGGCAGTCAGGGGGAATGTATGAGTACGGCTGGCAGTGGCTCGTTATCACGCGAATCAGTTGAAAAAATCGTTCGTGAAAGCCTGGCACGTCGATTCGGCCAGATTTCACCAGCTGATACGGGGTATAAGCCAAATCTGGTTGTGAATATTTCAGCCAGGCACTGCCATCTGACTCAGGAAGCAGTCGATGTTCTTTTTGGGCAGGGTTACAAGCTGTCGCCCATGAAAAAGCTATATCAGGACACCGACTTCGCAGCGAATGAAACGGTTTCCATCGTTGGGCCAAGGCACAGGCTTTTGCCAAGTGTCAGAATTCTTGGTCCATGCCGTAATTTTAATCAGCTTGAACTCGCTTTTACTGATTCCATCAGTCTTGGCATTGATGCCCCGGTACGTATGTCAGGCAAGATCACCGGCACGCCAGGCTGTCTCATGATTGGTCCCAAAGGCTCGATCGAATTAAAGGAAGGTGTGATCAGAGCCGAGCGACATGTGCACATGTCGGACAAAGACGCGACTTATTATGGTGTCAAGGAAGGTGATCGAATGAATCTCCGGATTGAGAGTGATTGCCCGACGACACTTGAAGGGCTTCTGGTGCGCATTAACCCGAGCTGGAAACTGGAAGTTCATATCGATACAGACGAGGGTAATGCAGCTAACCTATCAAATGCAGGCAAGGTGACGCTCATCAAACCCTGACAAGGTTTTGAGGTCAAGATTTGATAATGAAAGAGAGCTGGGGGCGTTCCCTGGCCTGATGGTGACAAGAGATGACGGCAATTTCTGACTTTTGAAGAAGGGGAGACGAACTGCTATGGCAGGTCCATCGATGGAAGCTCTGGGAATGATTGAGTGCAAGGGCTTTACGGCACTTGTTGAAGCCAGCGACGCCATGCTGAAAGCCGCCAATGTTGAACTTGTCGGTTGGGACAAGGTTGGCAGTGGCCTGGTAACTGCATTTGTCGTCGGCGATGTCGCTGCGGTCAAGGCCGCCGTAGATGCTGGTGCCGCTGCGGCTGGCCGCATCGGCGAAGTTGTCAGCGTGCAGGTTATTCCTCGCCCGCATGGCGATCTCTCTTCTGTTCTTCCTTTCAAAAAAGCCTGATCAGGGAGATTTAAACACATGGCTACCACACCATCTACTGAAAAAGCCAAGCCCAGGGCCGTCAGCGGCGAAGCGCTTGGCATTATTGAAACAAAAGGCCTGGTCGGCGTGCTGGAAGGCACCGATGCCATGCTGAAGGCTGCCAATGTGACTATCGTCGGTCGTGTACAGGTTGGCGGTGGCTTTGTGGCCACACTGGTTCAGGGCGATGTCGGCAGCGTGCGTGCGGCTGTTGAAGCCGGTGCTGAAGCTGCCAGCCGCATTGGTGAACTGGTTTCGGCCCATGTCATTCCAAGGCCCGATCCGGTCGTTATCAAGACCTATGTCGGCTGATTCGAAGGAGCCGATACGTCATGAATCCTGCGATTGGAATTATTGAAACTCTAGGCCTTGTGCCTCTTCTGAACGCCGTTGACGCTGCTCTCAAGGCGGCAAATGTCACGACGATCAGCACCGTCATGAAACTTGATGGCGGAATTGTGGCTGTGATGATCTCGGGCGATGTTTCCAGCGTTCGGGCAGCCGTTGAAGCCGCCGCCGAAGCCGCTGCCCGTATTGGCGAACTTAAGGCCGCCCATGTCATTCCAAGGCCCGACGATGCCCTTCTACCGGTGTTTCTGGGAGCGGGCAAGTCGTGAAAATCCTTGTCGCCAACCTCGGATCGACCAGTTTCAAATACCGCCTTTTTGATCTGGCGGATCCCGCTGAGCCTGTATTGGCTCGCGGGGCTGTTGAACGGATCGGTACAGCCAGTTCACCATGCACCGTGCATCTGCCGACAGGGCCGCAGACCCGAGAGGCTCATGTGCCCGACCACGGTGTAGCCGTGCGTATGTGCCTTGAACAGTTGACAGACCCGGCAACTGGTGTTCTGAAATCAGCCGACGAGGTGGCGGCTATCGGATTCAAGGCCGTTCACGCCAAGCATTTAAGTGG
>JBJTRR010000813.1:0-2538 GCA_046076185.1 bacterium
CCCTGTTCCTCTCGGGCACCCTCACCGGCTGGGTGCTGGAAAGCTTCAAGTGGGTTGATGTCATGATCCCCAGCCTTGCCGTTTTCGTGCCCCTGCTCATCGGCACCGGCGGCAATGCCGGCAGCCAGGCCGTCGGCACCATCATCCGCGCCCTCGCCCTGGGCGAAGTTCAGTTCGCTGACGCCATGCGTGTCCTCTTTCGCGAGTGGCTCACCGGCGTCCTCCTCGGCCTCCTGCTCGGCTCGCTCGGCTTCCTCTTCGCCTGGCTCGGCCTGGGCATGCCGCCGCCCTTCGGCATCGTCATCGGTCTCACCGTCATGGGCATCTGCGTCTGGGCCAATATCGTGGGCAGCATGGTGCCGCTCATCGCCACCCGGCTCGGCATCGACCCCGCCGTCGTCTCGGCCCCACTCATCTCCACCCTGGTTGATGTCACCGGCCTTATCATCTACTACTTCATCGCCATCATGATTCTCGTCCGCGTACTAACCTGACATACAATACTGAAAAGCAAACACCAGCCTCCCCTGAATGGAGATCGCCCCAGCCATGAAATTCGCTGAAATGACGGCCCCAGCCATAGGCCGCATCGATAAATCGCGCACCGTCGTCATCGCCCCCATCGCCGCCATTGAGCAACACTCGCGCCACCTGCCGGTCGTCACCGACACCGTCCTCGTCACCGCCGTGGCTGAAGGCGTCGAAAAAGCCCTGCCTGATCACGTTCTCCTTCTGCCCACCCAGTGGCTGGGTGCCAGTGAACACCACCTCCCCTTCGGCGGCACCCTCACCGCCACCCTGCCCACCTATGAACTGATGCTTATGGAAATCCTTCGCCCGCTGCTGCATCAGGGCTTTGGTCGGGTCATGCTTCTCAATGGCCACGGCGGCAATATCGACCCCCTGCAGGTGGCCCTTCGCCGGCTCGACCGTGAATTCACCGGCTCCGTCCTGACCGGTGCCGCTTATTGGGATCTCGCCGCCAAAGAGCTGGCCGCCCTCTGCTCGGGCCCTCGCAAGTCCATGGGCCACGCCTGCGAGCTTGAAACCTCAATGATGATGCACCTTCGCCCCGATCTCGTCAGGGCCGACGAAATTGTTGACGACCCCGACCTCACCCCCGACTCCGTCAAATCCATCTTCTGGGCCCGCGATTTCGGCCGCCGCACTGCCCACGGTGCCGTGGGCTATCCCTCGCACGCCACCGCCGAAAAGGGCAAGGCCATGGTTGAAGCCGCCTCTGCGGCCGTCGCTCGCGTGGCCCGTGGCCTGCTTGAGATCCCCATCGGATGACTTCCCACCCGGCCGAAACCAGCCCCCCTTCCGCCCCTGCACCGGCCCGGCCAGGCCACCCCGGCCGTTGGCTGGCCCTGGGCTTGGCGGTTCTCTGCGTCCTGGCCATTCTGGTCTGGCTGGCCCTCTCCACGCGTGAAACGCGGGCCGGCGTCACGGCCTACACCCGTTTGACGGCCGCGGTCAACACCCAGGACATTGAAAAAGTGCGTTCCCTTTGCACGGCCCGTTATCTGGCCACGCACCAGCTTCGGGCCTCGGCATCGGGCGGGATGGTCGGCTTCCCGCGATTCATCCACAAGAATTTCCAGGCCTGGCGAGAGGGCGACGCCGTCTGGCTTTGCCCGACCAACCGCGTCGGGCCGATCTATCAATTTCTGAAAGAAGACGGCGAGTGGAAATACGACGGCCTGATCGGCCTCCTTCGCAGCGGCAACCAGATTCTGGTCATGCCCGAAGAATCCCGCCAATCCGGCGACGACGAAATGCTCCCGGAGGGGTGAGTGATATAAATATTCCTTTTTTAATTGAAATTTAATCTATTCTCTTGGACTTCAAGTTTGGATTTTGTAAATGCTTCTAAAAACAGTGTTAATTAATCTTATAAACCTGTCTTAATGAGCCGCGCACGCAGTAAGCGGTCGGTATTCTGCTTTTCCAAATACAATCAACCGCTCACTCGGTGCGCGGCTCTTTAAAACCCTTTATGCCAGTGCCTTCCGCAAATTCCCCTCCGCCGGATGGGTGGCCGCCCAAGCGGCCGGGGTGGTGGTCTTTTGCCCCAAACCTACCCTCTTACTTCTACTATGGCTCCATCACAGCCACCTATCAACCGTTGATGGCTCGACTTATCACAAAAAATGCAGATGATCTCAAATACATCAAATTCTCAATCTGTTAAAATTCAGGAATGGAAACAGTTTACATCGAAACAACGATTGTTGGTCATCTTGCTGGCCGGTTGCTCACCGACCCGATTGTCATGGCCCGTCAACAATTAACTCGCCAATGGTGGCAATTGTGTGCCTCAAGGCATCAGATTTTTATTTCCCAGCTCGTCGTAGATGAGTGTACGGCTGGCGACCAGGCGGCCGCCAAAGAACGCCTTGAAATGATCAGGAATCTGGCATTACTTGAAAGCTCTCTATCAACCGACACCTTGGCAGCGGCTTTGATTCGGGCCCATGCCATACCGGCCACCGAACCACGCGACGCCTTTCACATTGCCATCGCGGCCACCAACGG
>JBJTRR010000814.1:0-4337 GCA_046076185.1 bacterium
CTTTGGCCTTGGATGATGAATACACGATTGAGTCATCATTAGATTCAATCGCCCTTGATGTGCTGGCTAATGATTCAGCCCGCACCACTTCAGGCAAGCTTGAATTGATTGGCGTGCAGACAACGGGCAACCCCCAGGGCCTGGTATCAATTGATCCGGCGACCAATCGTCTCATTTACACGCCAAACCCCGGATTTATGGGTTTCGATGAGTACATATACACGATTGCTAATGAGAATGGCCTTATCGCCCAGGCACTCCTCAAAATCACGGTTGCACCGGCAATGACATTCGTCGGCACAACAGGCGACCAGCGTGGCACGATGATAGAAGTGTACGACTCGCTTAGTGGCAAGTTGCTCAACGAGTTCAAACCGTTTGGCGACTACACTGGGCCGATGGTGATGCAATCTGCTGATGCCAATGGCGATGGCAAAGCGGAGTTGTTTGCCATGCAGACAGGCGGTGATGGCCGTATGCGAGTGTTTGACTCGACCGGCAAGACCATGGTTGACACAGTTTATCGGCCCTTTGGCAACCGTCGAATCAGCGGCATGGACATGGAAGTCGGTAACATGGATGCCGACAATTCGCCTGAAATGTTCTTTGTGGCCAACACTTCACGCGGCTATGAGCTGCGAGTGGTTGATTCATCGACCATGCAGACCCAGATGACAACCGTCATGCGTGGCATGTCAGGCACCCCCCAGCTTGAATTTGACGATACCGCCGACAAGTTGATGATCATGGGCCGCACGCGTGGCGGCGGTGTGGTTATGGCTGCCATGACCAGCAACGACTCGGGCCAGACCAATATTTCCCGCAAGACGATGGTCAGCGACCGTGACATGCGCCGCATGACCCGCCGCAACGGCCCTGTGACTGATGTTACTCTTGCCTCAACCGACCAAAATGGCGATGGCGTCATGGATGCGGAGATGATTCAGATCTCATTCCGCAACGGCTTGGTGCAGCAGATGATGCTTAACGACGACGGCTCGGTGGCCTCGTCAGCCAGCCGGCAAGCCACTGCTGATCAGCCACAGATCATTATGGCTGCCCTTGGCGTGGCGATGACACCCACCGGCGATATGGTTTGGACTGACACAACCGACCCCTCACGCCGCAATCGTTCCCGAATTGTTGCGATTGGTTAAAGCCTTCTGAAGGCATCATTCCATAACACGAACCGTGCCTGCCCGGCACGGTTTTCTGTTGTTATTTCAGCTCATCCGTCAAACGTCCAGCTCTTCCTCGCTGGCGGTGTAAGCTTCATTAATGATAAACCGGTAGCGGGCTTCGGGCTCCTTACCCATCAGCTCGGTAATGGTGCGCTCGGCATAGGGCCGATCGTCGTCGGGCAATGTCAACCGTAAAAGCCGCCGCCGTGCCGGGTCAAGTGTCGTTTCAAACAGCAGTTTGGCAGGCATTTCGCCCAGGCCTTTGAATCGTGTGATATTCGGCCTGGCATTTTCCGGAAGCTGGTCCAGAATGTTATTTTTCGCCTTATCATCAGCCGCCCAGAACGTCTGCTGGCCCCAGGTAATCTTATAAAGCGGCGGGCACGCCAGATAAACGCAGCCGGCCTCAATCAGGTGTCGCATGTGCCTGTAAAAAAAGGTAATCAGCAATGTCGCAATGTGGTGCCCGTCCGAATCGGCATCGGTCAGGAAGATCACCTTGCCGTATCGCAGCCGGTTTCGCTCGAATTTATCGTCCATGCCACAGCCCAGGGCTGCTACGATATCTGTCAGTTCCTTGTTTTCCACCACTTTTGATTTTGTCGCCTGCTCGGCATTCAAAACCTTGCCCTTCAGCGGCAAAATTGCCTGATAAATCCGGTCTCGGCCCTGCTTGGCCGACCCGCCGGCCGAGTCGCCTTCCACGATAAAAAGTTCAGAAATCTCGGCATTGTTCGTGTCGCAGTCGTGCAGCTTGCCGGGCAGGTTCAGCCGATTCGATGTCGGCGTTTTACGCCTGACCTGGCTGGCTGCGGCCCGGCTGGCCTCGCGGGCCCTGGCGGCTCGCATCACTCGCTCGGCAATGGCATCGCCAATCGACTTGTTAGCCAGCAGAAAAGCCTCAAGCTTCGGCCTCACAAGCGATTCCACAGCACTTTTCGCCTCAGGGTTATTCAGCCGGTCTTTGGTCTGCCCCTGAAACTGCGGGTTGCCCATGCAGATGGAAAGCACCGCCGTCAGCCCCTCTCGAATGTCCTCGCTCCGAATCTCAAGCCCCTTCTTCACCATGTCGTATTTGCTCAGGAACATCCGCACCGAAGCATGCACAGCCTCTCGCAGCCCCTGTTCATGCGTGCCGCCATCTCGCGTAGGAATCGTGTTCACAAACGACATCACTGATTCATTGGTTGACTCTGTCCACGCCAGGGCCAGGTCCAGCCTCAGGCCATCGGCCGTCTGGGCCTGTTCTATGACAAACGCCGTTGGGGCCACCCGGGCGTCTTCACTCTTGGCCTGAATGCTGTCAAGATAGTCGGCCACGCCACCGGCATGATGAAACGTGCTGGCCTGGCCTGTGGCTTCGTCGGTCAGGTGAATCGTCAGGCCCTTGTTCAGAAAGGCTTTGACATCCAGCCGGTCTATCACCGTTTTAAGGTCGAATTTCTGCTCGCGAAAAATCTCTACGTCAGGCGTAAAAGTCACCGCCGTGCCTGTGCCCCGTGCCGGTTCAACCCGCTTCACCTTCGCTTCGGGCTTGCCCCGATGAAACAACTGCCGGTGCACAAATCCATCGCGCTTCACATCCACCTTAAGCTCGCTGGATAGAGCATTCACCACACTTGCACCCACCCCGTGCAGACCGCCCGACACCTTATAGGCATCATTGTCAAATTTGCCGCCGGCATGCAGCGTTGTAAAAATCACCTCAAGCGCGCTTCGGCCAGTTTTCGGGTGAATATCCACCGGAATGCCACGCCCGTTGTCCGTCACCGTGGCTGATTTGCCGTCCGCCGCTATTAATACGCCAATCTTGGTGGCATGGCCGTTCAAGACTTCATCCACCGCATTGTCAACAATTTCCCAAAGCAGGTGGTGAAAGCCCGACGAATCAACACCCCCAATATACATTCCCGGCCGCAGGCGAACCGCCTCAAGCCCTTCAAGCACCGTAATCGACTCGGCCGTGTATGCCTTCAGATTCTTCTGAAGTTTTTCCACGTCCTTATCAGTGCGGCCTTTATCGCCGTCGTTCTTGTTGTCGTTGCTTGACATGGGATCCATCCAGGGTCAGCGGCGGTTAACCGATTCATCTCTTTTTTTCAGCATCTTCCCTACCATTTATACGAACCAACCGGCCACTTGTAAAGATTTTTCAGCCGCACCTTTATGAATAAAGGGTGATTAAAAGAAACAGAAAACTTTTGCTTGAGTCTTGAATGAATCATTTCACAGTGGTAATGTGATTAATTATGGAATTAAACAGATTCATATCTTCTCTGCTCCTGACTATAGTGCTCTGCCTTCACGGGCCGCAGCATCTTCAGTTATTTCATGAGCACAACACTCCACTCGAAGTTTCCAACAAATGTAGCGAATCAAAACTCCATTTTGATTCCAGCCCGTTGCTGGAACATGAATCTGTCTCAGACTGTACATTTTGCAAAAATAATACGCTAACGTCTGAATTTTCGACTGTTGATATCATTTGGATGAATTCATCGATTGATGAGACCAATAGTAACGAATTTGACGCAAAGAAACTGTTATTCCTGAGTTGCCTTGTTTCCCGTGGTCCCCCACTTGTTTAATTATTTAGTACTTTCAGTACATTATCCAAAAATATCAATTGAAATCGAAAGGTATTTATTGAATATTTTTGGGCTCTTGGTATTCGCCTTCATTTCCCGAGAACTGTTTTCTGAATCATGCTTAACTGCAATCAGTCTCGCCCGATTTCCAGAAGACATTACAGGTTGAGTCACCGAAAGTCATAGTGATGAATCTGAACCAATCTCCTCGCAGGCTTAATGCCTGTAAAGGTTTCACGCTTATAGAGTTATTGGTAGTAATAGCAATTATTGCTGTTCTCATTTCTCTGCTGTTGCCCGCCGTGCAGGCAGCTCGCGAAGCCGCCCGTCGGATTCAGTGCACGAACAATCTCAAACAGATTGGTCTGGCATTACACAACTATCAGGAAATCAACGGTGTCTTTCCTATGACGACAACCGCGGCCCGAGGTGGCCCGGGTGGTGTTTGTCAGAATGGTTTTTACAGTTGGCACGCTGCAATTCTGCCACAATTAGAACAGCAGCAACTGGCCAACTCTCTGAATTTCATGATCGGAAATTCTGACGACTGTAGCAGCACAATGGTTTA
>JBJTRR010000815.1:0-6518 GCA_046076185.1 bacterium
ATACGATGCCAACCCGAGCTTTGGGCCTCAAAACCCGACATTCCAGCCCAACACAACGGGCGATGCCAAAGTTCTTTTCACTTCGATTTACGACGACACGGCTTCGACTTTCTATTTTGACCCGGCTACGGGAACAAAGACAACGATCGTCCCGCAAATCGATACTGATAATGCTGGGAACTATCTCCAGCCAACGCCTGCTTTTGTCAGCCCGCAGGCACGCTGGGGTGCATTTAACATCACATCAGGGTTTATTACCGTCATTGACGAAGCCCAGTTCCAATATGGCGGTGGCTTGCTCAATTACTTTGACGGTACTTTCCCCAGCCTGAACATGCTGACATTCGAAGCGTCAGCCTTTGCGTCAGGAACAACCAGCTCCCAGTTTGGTGCATACGCTTCGATCACTAATAACGATTTCCTCTACAACATCGACGCGCCGATTGCCGTTAACCCGAATTCGCTCTATGCCGGCGACCCAACCAAGCCACTTTCGTCCGGCAATCCATTCTTCCGTGGCAACGTGATGCAGGGCAATGGTATTGACGGTGTGGCTGTTCTTGCGTCGGTTGCTTACAATCCAAATGGTCCGGTAGAGCAGCCCGTGACCGGCTCAGGAACAGGTTTTTACTATAACCTGAGCGTTGATTCGGTCTGGGATGACACAGATATTACTTATGTCGTTCGTGGAACGATCATCATGGCCGGATGGAGCGGCTTCGGCGGTGTTTCCAAGCCGGCACCTGACCCCAATGTGCTGACACAGGAACTCAAGCCCAAGCAGACGCTGACATTCCAGTCATCGCTGCCCGATACACTTCTGGCCGATGGTTCGCGTATTGCCCGGCCGGGTGAAACTTTGCTGGTCAAACTCCTGAACGACCCCACTGGGCCACAGGCTGGTGGTGCAGCTGGCGGTCCAAATGGGCAAGATAACGACCTTAATGAGACTTTTGCGGGAGCCGGTTTCGTGGTTGGCCGTGACAACGGCATCGACCCGACGCCTGACTCTACGCTTGATGCAGGGTGGGGAAGCCAGATTCGGATTTTGGGGATCGGCTCGAACGAAACGACAGGTCAGTCGCGGGTGCCGGTGGTCTTCACCAGCCTTCGTGATGGTACCTACGGGAAGACGGTTCGTGGTGTGCCCATGAACAATATTCTGAGTTCGACCCGGTATGCCGGTCTGGCTCCCACTTCCCCTGTTGCCGGCGATGGTGGCGTAATTTACTTCGGTGGTCTTTCGCTAACCGATTACAACCTCTTCGACCCACGAGGCGGTAATCTGGTTGATAACGCTGACCTTCGATACATGACCCGCCTGGAAATGCAGGGCGGTAATGTGGCTGACATGGTTGAGCTTGACGGGCAGGCTGGTATCACCGCCACCGACAACCCGCTTTACCAGAAACTGGGTCTTCTTCTGCCGAATTCGACGGCTCCGGCGTTAACTCAGTACAATTCTGCCAACGCCATGACTTTGTCGAATTCCAACCTCGCCAATTTCCGCGATGTCGGCATGGTTGTTCACCCGGGTAACGACTTGCTTGTTCGCACCGTGAATCAGCAGGGTACAGGCGGTTTTGTTCAGCGTGTCAGCGGACTGAAGGGTCAGGGTAATGTTCTCTTTGCTGTGAACAATACCTTCGCCAACATGCAGGCGGGTATCAATACGCTATCGGAAACAACCGATAACGTTACGCAGCAAAACCCGACAACCATCATGGCCCTGAACAATACGTTCTACAACACTGACATTGGCATGGTTGGACAGGCACCAGCCTCCAACGGCCAGAACAGCAACTCTCACGTCTATATGTACGTGATGGATAACATTTTTGCTAATAACAGCCAGGCCGCCATCGCCATGGTTGGTCAGAATTATGGGTCAGAGGCTCAATACAACCTGTATTTCAACAACGGGTTTAACGCTTCCGGCATATACGATGTGTCAGGCATTTCGGGCAACCCACTCTTCCGTGATGCGGCCAAGCTCGACTTCACCCTCCTCCCCGGCTCGGCAGCCATTGATGTGGCCCGCTCGGAAGTTGGGCCTTTGGCCATCGGCAATGCCATGGCACCAATCTCTGACCAGGTCTTGACAGGAACAGTTGGCGGTATCCGCAACCAGACTGGCCGTATCAGTTCACGTGGCGGAGGTGGTAACTACTTCTCCTCGGACATCATCACCCTGCCCGGTTATCCTTACCGTAGTTATAAGGATCAGTTCATTCCGATCCAGAACGGGACCCCAGTTTCCTCGGTGGGAACAGCCTCGAATGCGGCAACCTGGTCTTACACACCCATCTCGGGTGAACGCGACCAGAATGGCTATCTCAGGCAGGATGACCCCACCAGTGGCAATCTTGGCTTCGGCAGCCGTCCGTTCTTCGATGTCGGTGCCTATGAATATCGCCTTCTTGTTGGCCCTCATGTACAGGCCGTCACCGCACTGCTGCCTGGCAATACCACACCGGTGAATATTTATCAGCCGCTGGGCGTGGCCGGCACGAATCAAAGCCCTGATTCCATCAGTTTCACTCTTGATTCACGTCTCGACCCGCTGACAGTTACCTCAAGCACAGTGATCCTGCTGGCTTCCGGTGGTGATGGACTCTTCGGCAATAACAACAGCACGTCTGACCGGTCAATTGATCTCTCGGGCAAGCTGACTTACGATGCCCTGACCAAGACGATCACCGTCAATCTGGCCTCAAGCAACCTCTACCTGACCAACGACCTCTACCGGATCATTCTGGTGGGTGAAGGTGCCTCGGTCATCCGCGACCAGCGTGGTAATCCGCTGGACGGCGAGAACCTGGACAACAGGGGCCAGCAATTGCCTCTGCCATCGGGCAACACCTTCCCGGGTGGCAGCTTCCAGGTCACCTTCTCGGTCGATACCAATCCGCCGAAGATTGTTGCCGGTTCGTTCCGTCTTGATCCAGCTTCTGACACCGGTCAGCCTGGTGATCAGATCACCCGGGCCAGCACCCCTCAGTTCACCGGCACGGTGGTTGACATTCCTCCACCCACCAACCCGCTGATTAACCAGACGGTAAACCTCTCCGTCTCGACACTGGGTAACGGTGTTTTTGACTTGCCAAATGTCGGCACAGCCACGACTAACGCCCAGGGTGTCTTCGTTGTGCGGCCATCGCAGCCACTGCCCGACACGAATTACAATGTCGGCCCTGACGGCATCCTTGGCACGCCTGACGACTCTGGCTATAGCGTCGCCCGTGTCTCAGTCACCGACACAAGCGGCAATGTCTCGAACCCCAACGACCGCAATGCCCAGCTCAAGTTTGTGGTTGATACCCAGGGCCCACGTATTACCAGTGCCAGCCCGACACCAAGCTCGCAGATCAGCCCCGGCGTGATTCTGCCGATCACTCTTGGTGTGAACGAGAACGTCAATCCGGCTTCGTTGAACACACAGACGATTCTGGTTGTTCGCTCGGGTGGTGATGGCGTCTTCGGCAATGGCAACGATGTTCCGATGACCATCGATGCTGCGTCAATCAACATCACCTATCTGAAGGTTGACGCTCAGGGTTCCATCAATGTCTCGTTCAATGTCAACGGGCCATTCCCCAACGACCTCTATCGCGTAACGCTTGTCGGTGCCGGTACCAACACCGTGACCGACCGTGCCGGCAACCCGATTAACGGCCAGTTCAATGGCAGCTTCCCATCGGGTGTGACCAACGGCACTGGCAGCAACTTCGTGATGTACTACACGATTCTTGACCCGACCAAATACTATGTGCGTTATGTCAGCCCGGCTGGCAACGACGCCACAGCCACCGGTTCGATCACGAATCCCTACGGCACAATTCAGGGCGCCATCAACGCTGCCCAGATTGGCGACACCGTTGCGGCTCTGCCTGGCACCTACAATGAAAACATCGTCCTGAAATCGCTGATCCAGGTGGTCTCGGCGGGTGCCAACAGCACCAACACGACACTCTACCCTGGTGATGCCAAGGCCACAATCATTCGCCCGGCTGTGGCCTCAACGAATGTCATTACGGTGTCGGCCTCAGGCCTGATTTCGACACCTGTCGCCCCGACTCGACTGAGTGGCTTCACAATCGCCTCGAATCTGCTTGGCGACCCGGTTTCGGGCTCAATCAATACGGCTTCGGTGGGTCTTTCCATCACCAACAGCTCGATGATGGTTGATCGAATCTATGCCATTAGCTCAGGCACGGGTATCCAGATCACCACCAGCGGTAATTCGGCACCAACACCGGCCATCGCCAACTCGGTTGTTGTCGGTAATAACACGGGTATCGGTGTCTCTGACAGTGGCAACACCGAATCGTTGCTCGCCCCGATCGCTCTGAACAATAACACCATCGGCTTCAATAACAACGGCGTTCTTGTCAATGTTGTTGCTGGCAGCCCGGTTGATTTCGTCCAGATCATTAACACGATTCTTTCGGGCAATGCCTCGGTGCCGACTGCGGGTTCGCCCAGAACCGGTTACGCCGTCAGCTCGACCACGGCAGACCGTGTGACCCTGAGGTTTAACAACTTCTTCAACAATGGTGTGAGTGCCACGAACTATGCCGATGACACGAACAACATTGGTAACGGCTTCGACCCGGCTGCCCTGAACAGTGGCCGCGATGCACTGGGCAACGTTCCTGGCGACCCGGCCTTCGTCTTCCCGATTGACGCAAGGCCCAATGCCGATGGCCCTCTGCGGTTCTTCATCGACGGCAATTACAACATCCGTGTGCAGTCCGTAGCGATCGACGCTGCCGATAACAGTGCCGCCCCGCTGCTCGACTTCCTCTATCGCACGCGGGTCACCATACCTGGCCGTGGCTACCCCGGCACTGGCCCAGCTGATATGGGTGCCTTTGAATACAATGGCACACCAACCAACCCATCCATTCCGGTGATCGTGCCCACGGCCGGTTCAGGCGGTTCTTCCAGCGGTTTCCCTGGTGGCAACACCGGTGGAACCACAGGTGGAACGGGCAATAATGGCGGTTCGGGCAGCACCACCAACACGAAACCGCAACCCACGCCGAAACCGGTTCCGAAGCCAGTTCCGAAACCATTTCCGAAAAAGCCGGTTGTCAAGAAAGCTGTTATCAAGCCACCGGGTCGCAAACCTGTGGTCAAGCCTCCGGCCAGGCCTGCCGTTGTCAGGAAGTGATTCAGCCATAACTGGCTTGAAAGCATAAACCAAAGGGCCCTGGATGTTTCTTCCAGGGCCCTTTACTTTTCAAAAGCAGGTTCTTTGATCAAAGAAAATGCCAGTCGCCGGTGACGAGGCTATAAACGCCAATTGCCAGATTGGCCACAGCATGGCTGATCACAAGGGCGGAAACACTTTTTGAATAACGTAAAAATGCCAGCCAGATAACCCCGCACAAAATCGCCGGCAGCCATTCCGGGTGCCCGACGACAAAGATGATCGTTGAGAACAGGGCTGCATTTCGGCTGAATTGCCATGGCTGAACCGTTTCCCACTCGGGTTTTGTCACGAATCGAAGTACAAAATCACGAGTAAAAAGCTCTTCGATGACTGGCACAACAATCACCAGTCCCAAGAACCTGATCGCCAGAAAAATTGCCTGAAGTGGTCCATCAAGGCTTTTCAGCGGATTAAACCCTGTGCGTTTGCCAACAACGCTTTCAGGCAAAGGCGGATAAAAACCTTCCAGGTGAACCCAGAAAAACCCGACCAGCAGACCGCTGACAATGGCCATGATGCAAATTTGCAGGTCAGGCATGGGGCGCAGGTCGGCCAGGGCCCGGCGACCCCACGCAACGCACCCAACGACAACCGCAATCTTTATACAATAGATGATTGCATAGAGGTTTGCGTTCAAGGTGCCGTCGTCGTTTAAGGCTTCACCCTCTAGGCTGGTGATAGCCAGAAACGCAAGGAACGGAACGACATAATGCCACAAATTGGCATGCTGTCTGAGGTCTGAAGTATCAGTGTTCATGGAGTTGTCGCTGCCGGGTCGATTGCTGCTTGACATGGGCTTGAAGTGCCGAAGTCTATCAAAAAATTGTTTTTGAAGCGAGTTCCGGTCAGAGATCAATTGAAACAAAGTATTTTCAGATCAACATTTGCAAAAAATCAGTCCATTATTTATATTTTTGAGAAATCCGGCATCAGGCAGGTCGTATTTCGCCCAGCCTGAGATGCTATGATAACCCCTGAGACAGAAATAAGTTGAAAGCCGTTGAGGAACTTGATTTTGTTGCTGTGGGGGCGCATCCCGACGATGTCGAGATCGCCTGTGGTGGCACTCTGGCACATCTGGCCCAGAAGGGTTATAAAGTTGGCATCATCGACCTGACCGACGGCGAGCCAACACCCCTTTCGCCAGGCCCTGACGTTCGCATGGAAGAAGCTCGCAAAGCGGCTGAAATTCTTGGGGTTTCGGTTCGAGTCAACCTGAACCTGCCCAATCGCCGGCTTTTTGACACTTTTGAGCATCGTGTGGCTCTGGCCAGGGTCTTCCGCAAATACAAGCCCAAGG
>JBJTRR010000816.1:0-3286 GCA_046076185.1 bacterium
CAGTGGCGGGTTTTGCGTCGGACTGGGCAACGGCTGGCCTGGTGGTGGGAAAGAGCTCGGCCTGAAGTTCGTCGCCTGTAAGCTGGTCGGGCTGCTCGCGGCCTCGCTGCAACCTCACATTCTGGCTGAAGATAGCGATGGTCGGTTCAGGCGGCCGGGGCGGGCCGATCACCGGGTTGCCGCCGCCTCGGGGCAGGTCAATTCGCATGGGGCCATCGCAGGCAAGCCATGCCGGAATTTCGCTGGATTTGTCGCGAGCCTTGCCCGGCAGGACATTCGATTTACCAACATTCGCCACATCTATGCGGACCTTGCTGGCTAGCTGAATCGACTTCGTTCCCGAGAATGTCGATTCAGGCCCTTCCGACTCGCGCTTGGCCGCCGGGTCAGACATCAGTCGTGGCCAGAGTTCAATGCGCAAGCCCTGACCAGTGATCAAAAGGTCGCGATCCTTGATACGAACGTCAGAGTCGGAAAAGATGCTCAGGCTTGGCTCGTCAAAACGAATATCGGCCATTGGGCCGACTTCCAGGTCGTCAATCGGCGAGGCCGTGCCCTTGTCGTCGCGAATCGTAACCGACCCCTTCAGCGTGGCCTTCACAATCTTGGGCGGTTCGCTGCCCGGCTTAATCACCGTAATCGGCTGGCTCATCTCAATAATGGCTTCGTCGCCGCCGCCAAAGATCAGCTTCTGGTTCTGGGGCTCTTTTTCCGACCTCTCGCCCCGCCAGATGAAAACCACCGGCCAAAAGCGTATCTGCGAGCCCGACTGGACCTTTGAATCGTAGTTCTGGGCATAAACCCAGAATCCCCTCTGGGCGTCATAAAAGCGTATTTTTAAGTCCTGATGGGCCGACCAGTGATTCTCGCCAAAGGCTTTGGCTGCCAGCTGGCGGGCCTCAATCGCCGACTTCGAAATCGTCGCCGGCCCATGGTTCTCCTTGGTCGAGTCCACCACAATCGGCGCGGGCGGCCTCAGCCAATGCTCAACCTGGGCAAAGCCCACCCGATAGGCTTGCGAAGCACCTGCCAGAAGTGCCACCGTCATCAGAATTTGAAGCAGTTTTCTGATGACTCTCACGATTCTGTCAAACTCATCCTCATAAAGGCTTTCATGGTCTCATCTTACAGCCGGGGCGGCAAGGCCTGCCTGCTCACCCGCTTTTTTACGATTCACGCTCAAAATACCAGTCGATATGCCCTTGCCAGGTTTGCTGCACCTGCATAATCGACTTAACCATCTCATTCAGCACGCCCTGGCCGCCCGCCTGGCTGCTCACAAAGTGTGCCCCGGCAAGCACTTCCTCAACGGCATCGGCCGGTGCCGCCGCCAGGCCCACCCGGCTGAATAGCGGCAAGTCGGGCAGGTCGTCGCCCACAAAGCACGTTTCCTCTAAAGAAACTCCCGCCTGCTCAAGAATCTGGGCCAGGCCGGAAAGCTTGCGCGGATTGCCCTGAATAACATGCTGAATGCCCAGGTCGCGGGCCCGGTGCTCAACACATTTGGCACGCCGGCCGGAAAGGATCGCCGTTTTGCCGCCGGTTCGCATCCAGCCCACAAGGGCCGAGCCGTCACGCACATTAAAGTGCTTTTGCTCCTGCCCCTGGTCATCCACAATAATCAGGCCGTCGGTCAGCACGCCGTCAACGTCCATCACAATCAGGCGTATTCGGCCGGCCCTGACGGCAAAGTCTGGCGAGAGCCAGGGTTGCGGCTTGTGGGAAGTGGCGGCCGATGTCATGCCGGCTCCTCTTCCAGGTCGATGGGCACCAGGCCAATCAGGTCTGTCACGTCAATCATCCCGACCGGTCGGCCCAGGTCATCAACCACCGGCAGCTCGCTCAGCTTGCGGGCCCGAAGGGCATCAACGGCCTCGGCAACAGTGGCTGAACTGCTGATTTTGGTTGGGTTTACAGTCATGCTTTCGCCAATGGGGCGGTCAAGCATCTGGTCGCGGCCGCGTTCCAGCAACCGCACCAGATCGCTGTCGGTAAAGATACCCCGCAGAACACCTTGCGACTCATCGACAATCATAATGGCGCCTGAGCGTCGGCGGGCCCCGCCCAGCCTCAGCAGCACTTCCCGCACAATTTCGTCTTTAGTGGCCAGGCGAATGTGCCTTCCGGTCCGCATAATCTGATCAACCCCGGCCAGCCTTCGGCCAAGCTTGCCGGCGGGGTGGTTGGCGGCAAAATGTTCGGGCAGCACGCCCCTGATGCGGGCGGCAAGAATGGCCAGCACGTCGCAGCAGGCCATCATCACGGTGGTGCTTGTGGTGGGCGCAAGGCCAAGCGGGCACGCTTCTTCGGCATCGCCAAGGGCAATCGTCAGCGAGGCCGCATGGGCCAGCGGGCTGGTGGGTCGCGATGTCAGGGCAACCAGTGTCACGCCCACTCGCCGAATGGCCGAGGCAATGCGCAGAACCTCTTCTGATTCACCACTTTGCGAAAGGGCGATGACCAAATCGCCGGGCGAAACGCGGCCAAGGTCGCCATGAGCCGCCTCAACCGGGTGGAGAAAAAAGGCTCTGATACCGAACGAAGCGGCGGTGGCTGCGAATTTCTGGCCAACCAGCCCAGCCTTGCCCACGCCGGTAATGTGGGTCACGCCGGGGCAATCGGCCAGCAGCCGGGCGGCACGCACCACGCTGTCGTCAAGGGTTTCAGAAAGTTGTGCAATAGCGTCGGCTTCCGCGCGAAGCACATCGGCGGCAAGGGCCAGCATGGCTGGTCTGTCGATAATTTCACTGCCCGCCACGGCCTGAGTTGCCATGACACGCCTCCCTGCTTCGGGCCCCGGAACCATCGTGGTTCCCTGATCGACGCGAATCACGCCCTGACGCGAATTCAGCCGATTTTCCGCCTTGTTTAGGGGAAACATAGCCGTTCCTGCGATTTCGGTCAACGCCAATCCATGCTTCAGGCCGGGCCCTGGTCAAATACTGACGACAGAGCCCGACACATCATTCATTATCGGCCACGGCCAGGGTCGGTTCATGAATCTAAATGAACAAACAAGCTGTGAAACTTTTTAAAGAGTTGTTGGGATTCTGACTGATAATTAATGCTTTAGCGGCATGTAATTTCCAAGGAATAAGTGGGCTCTCTTTGGATTATTGCAAATAAAATAATTGATGCAAAGTGTAATAGAGAGGCGGGCTGTAGCCTCTCTAAAGAGCTAATCAGCTTAACGATAGAGTTTCATTCGTCCAGGAAATAATCAGAATCGATTCGCTTAATTTCATAGATTTGGGATTTACTGACGCCGACATTGAAGTCGATCATG
>JBJTRR010000817.1:0-3044 GCA_046076185.1 bacterium
CTGCATCGTCGGCATTTCTTCCATATAAGCAATAAATTGCGCATATGGTTTATGAAATTGAAAATTACGCACATAACGAAAGCGGTCGTCACGCGCAGTGCGAATCATGTCATAAGTTTCGTCCATTCGGTCGCGATGAGCAAAAACATACTTCCGGCCATCGTGCGTAATGCCGTTTGCCCCGATAAAAGGCTTGGCCTGCATGTGTTGCGGCACTTTCAGCCCCGCTATCTGCAACACGCCGGGGCCAAGATCCATCAGCGTGACAAGATCTTCGACAACTGTTCCGGGCTTGATCACGCCCGGCCAACGTACCAGCAGTGGCACATGCGTGCCTGAATCATAAGGCCAGCGTTTGCTGCGCGGCAGGCCCCGGCCATGATCGCCCCAGAAAAAGACAACCGTCGAATCAGCCAGCCCGTCGTCCTTAAGTTGCTGTAAAATATCGGCCACCTGCTTGTCCATGGCGGTGATCAGGTCGTGATATCGGGCCCAGTCATTCCTGACAACCGGCGTATCTGGATAATAGGCTGGGATTTTAGCCTCTTCGGGCTTATGGCGTTCTTCCGGCTTCAGGGCTGCAATTCGCTTGTCGAAGGCTTCAGGCGTGAGGCGAATCTGGCTTTCATGAGTGGTGGTGAAGTTAAAAACCGAGAAAAACGGCTGTTTTTTTTCGCGGCGATTACGCCAGTGGGCCTTGTTTGATATTTCATCCCAAGCCGTGGCGGGCGGTTGGAACTGATAATCGGTTTTGACATTATTACTGCAGTAATAGCCGGCGGCCCGAAGATATTCGGTGAAGCATTTGACATCCGCCGGAGGCACACACTCGTTACGCATGTGCATAGACCCGATTGACGTGGGGAACATGCCGGTGATGATCGACGAGCGGCTTGGGGCACAAACGGGGGCCACGGAAAAGGCTTTGGTCCAGCGGGCACCTTCGGCAGCAAGTCGGTCGATCGCCGGCGACCGGGCGTATGTGTCGCCATAGCAGCCAAGGTCAGGGCTAAGATCTTCCGCAGAAATCCAGAGAATATTCCAGGGTTTCCTTGCATTTGCCTCTTGTGCCGAAACCAGTGAAAAGCCTGAAAAGCAGAAGGCAACGAGCAAAATTGGCAATCGTAAGATACTCGAACACATGATTTTGGCTCTCAGCCCCGCAGGAAGTTTTTCATGGATGTCTATCCAATATTTTCCATGTTCGGTAATGGTAGATCAAGCGAATTAAGCTGAAATGAAATTATATTGTCATTGGTAAGCCGTGTTGACTAAAATCATTGCAAGATCATCGCCAGAAAACCGCCGGGAATTGACGAAATGCGTGAAATTGGCCAGTTAGACTCAACCCGATTCGCCTCAGACCTGGCCGACTTTCTGCTGTCCAAGGGCATAAAAACCGAGACGAGGGCCAATGTAGCGGGCGACAAATTTTCTCTCTGGGTGATTGACGAAAACAGGCTGACGGAAGCCAAAGCCGATTTTGCCGAATTTGAAGCGAATCCTTTCGACCCACGCTTCGCTGCGGCCGCCAAAACAGCCCGCGAAGTGCGGCGTGCCGAGTCGAAAGCCAACCGTGAATATGCTCGCCGGGTGACGGATGCGGGCGATGTTTATTCTGCGGGAGGATTGCTTCGAAAAACGCCAGTTGTCAAAAGTTTGATTGTGGCCTGTATTGTTGTATCACTATGGACTAATTTCGGCAAACGGATGACCGCCGATAAAACCAATTTAATCAGCCTGAAATACATCAATCTGGCATCGCCAAGATATGATGAAAGCGACGGATGGGTGATTGACGACCTGAAGCCAGCCCTGACGAAAGAGCCCTGGCGGCTGGTGGCGCCGATGTTTCTGCACCTGAGCTGGCTGCACCTGTTCTGCAACATGAGCTTTCTGACATATTTCGGAGGCATGGTCGAGCGTGAAAAACGATCGTGGTTCCTGCTTGCCCTGGTGGTTTTTACACATATCATATCTGCATTTTCCGAATATTTTCTGCAGGTTTACGGCATGCACGACAAGGTCATTATGTTTGGCGGGTTCAGCGGGGCTGGCTATGGCCTGTTTGGCTTTGTGTGGATGTATGCGGAATACAATAAATATGGCTATATCCGCATGGACAGGCAGAATTTTCAGTATGGGCTGATCTGGCTGGTGCTCTGTTTTACAGGTGTTTTTGGCCCGATTGCCAATGGGGCACACTTCGGCGGTATGGTTGCCGGTATGATTGTAGGAATTTTTGTCGGCAGGCGTGATGCAGCCAAGCATCTCGATCGATGAAATTCAGGCACTTGCCGGGCCGGTGAGCCTGGCTTTCAGCCAGTCAAGCGATTCACCGCAAGCATCCCAGTGCATGCCGTGGGGGCCGTCGTAAAGCCTGAATTCGTGTCGTGTGCCACTGATTTTTGCAAGCCTTTCCATCAATTTTGATTGAAACAGGGCATCGCAATTATCATCTTTCCGGCCGAAAACACCGAGCACAGGGGCATGTTGCAGCCGATGATTGGCCAGTTCATTCCCGAACCAGAGGTCCTGCTGTGAAAACGGGGCCAGCGAGCCTGGACGCAGGCCGCCCATGTTTTCAGAGACTTTGGCGATTACGCTGCGAGAAAGGTCGTCGCACCTTATTGGCCCACCTGCGGAATGACCGGTTTCAAGGGCGCCTCGCTGGCCCCTGAAAAAGTCGTTGGCCGATTGCGCCGCTGCCCTGACTTGATGAAATGCGAACCAGAGACGCAAATCAACCGGCCCGTAATAATTTACCGCGGCAACAGGCCTGAACTTCAGTTGGTGATTGTATTTTGTGGCCAGAAGTGTTGCCAGCAGCCCACCTGCTGAAAAACCGGCAAATGCAATTCGCGATGAATCAAGCCCTTTGTATGCCATTTCCCGCGAAGTCACAAAATCATTGATGCGTGAAATGATTGACTTCTGAAAAGCTTCAGATGAAACCTGCGCTGGGTAGGGAATTTCAAGTGCAGCCATGCCCTGGCGGTTCAGGGCATGGGCCAGGTGGCTGGTCTGTTCACTGCGGCGGACAG
>JBJTRR010000818.1:0-3448 GCA_046076185.1 bacterium
CGCCCCTGGGCGACATCTCGCCATCGCCGTCGAGGCTGAAGGCATCGCCCTGAAATTTGATCGGCTTGAAATTTGTCACACCGTGGTCAATCTGAAAGCCGACCTGGGCTGAATCAAACGCCGTTTTTGTGGTGGGCGACAAATTCAGGGCCTTCACAAACCGCAGAAAATCAGGCAGTTCGCCAAGGTCGCCCTGCGTAATTTCAGCACTCCCGGCCCCCTTCAGGTTTCGCGTTTCGGTGCCCCGGCCTTCCAGGTCAATCTGCCCGCTCACCCTTCCTCTGATATTCTGCGGCCCCGGCACGGTGCGGGCATACTGGGCCAGATCAACCCCGACCAGCTTGAGCGAGGCTTGATACTGCGGCTCCTGGTCAATCTGCACATTCATGCTGCCATAGGCTTGCCCGCCCATGATCATCGCCTGCATGCTGGGCAGCTCAACCAGCCCTTTTTCGACATGCACCGGGGCACTGATGTGCTGAATCGGAAAACCCTTGAGCGTCATGTTATCCAGGGCCAGCACGCCATCGCAGGTGAAGTCGCGGCCATCATAAATACCTGAAATATTCTCAACCTGGCCCTGCAGGTTGTTCAGCATCCAGCCTGCGTCAAACGAATTGCCGTTAAGCACCACGATACCGTTCTGCCAGCGGCACCAGGCGGGCTCGGCCGAGTTGCCCGACCAGCCCAGCCGCATGTCGGTGCGAAAGGTGATGGCCCGGCCGTCGTCAAGCCTTCGAGCAAAATGGGCCATCACGGGCGGCATTTTCTGCCTTAACCCGGCATCAAGCCGCAGCTCGCGGGCTTCAAGTGCCTTGGCCCAGAGGTCGAATTTGCCGTCCTTCTCAAGCACCACCTGGCCCTGCTGCATGGAAACCTGTGAATTACGAAACAGGAATTGAACGTCGTTCATGGCAACTTTGCCATTGGTTGAGACAAAATTGCCTTCGACATGATCCAGCGGCAGTTCCAGCGGTTTGGCTGGCGCGTTGTTCGCAGCAGCCCGCCGCTCGATCACCAGATTCAGCCGGGTTTCCGCATCGGGCTTGATCGTGATGACACGGTTGTCAACCTGCGCAGAAGGGTCAAGATCAATCAACACATCAACATGTGCTGAACCAATCGGGTTAATTGTGGCCCAGGTGGTTTTCCAGACATTTGGCAGGCTTTGGCGAAGTTGATCATCAAAGGGAAGCTGGTCGGCATGCAGCTCGATATGCGTTCGCAGTGGTGTGGGGTTCGATGGTGCCGAGGCTGCAGGCTGGCCCTGGTTTCGCTGCTGGGCAAGTTCATGGTGCTTGATCTCGCTGGCGTCGGCTGCCGGGGGCTGAGATCGCCGCCGGGGGAAGGGGGCCTGCGGCGATTTGCGGGGGCCGATGCGTTCCACCCGGCCTTTTCCGCTGATTCTGGCGGTGCCGTTGGTGCCGCTGATATTTTCAAAAACCCAGTAATCAGGGTGAAGGTTCAGCGTGCCCTTCAGGTTGCTCACCGGGTAGGGCATGCCCGCCCAGCGAATTGAGCAGCGTTCCATTAAGTCAATGGTGGTATGCACTTCCAGCTTGCCTATGGGCGGCTCGCCAGGCAAGGTTGGTGGCTGCCGCGTGATGTGAGCCTTCGCCCTGACTTCGCCGGTGGGCTGGAATGCATCAACCACCCGACGAGTGTCAGGTGGCAGGGCATTCAGCAGCGTTTCGTCAACACCAATGTTCTCGGCTTCAAATCGCAAGTCCACTTCAGCCCTTGGGCCAGGCTTGCGAATGGTGCCCGTAATTGCAGCCGGCCGGTTGCCCAGCAGCGTGCGAAGGCCACTTTCCAGCGGTGGTTTATCAGGGTTGCCCAGGCGAATCGTGTCGCCTGACCACGTGATCTGGCCCCAGATGTGCTCAAGCGGATAGGGGAAAAATTCATAGCAGATGGCTACATCGCGGCAGTCGGCATTTACGCCGAAGCCAATCTCGCCGCCGGGCCGGTTGCGCACCATGCGAATGGCCAGATTCAGCTCGCCCCTGGGCAGATATTCCACCCAGAAATTCTGCCACTGTGGCGGTGTCACTCGCTGCAACCGCTGGTCAATCGGCAGGTTCACGGCACTCAGCGTTAGATCAAGCGGGTCGGTTCGCCAGTTCATCGCACCGCTTTTGCCCGTGGCCCGCAGAATGGTTTTGCCATGCACCGCTTCAGCCCGCTCAATCAGCAGTTGGTCATCTTTGACCACCAGCGTTCCGCGAATATCGCTCAGGGGGAAGGGCAGTTCGGTTCTTTGCAGACGCCCGCGCAGCACATCGGCCCTGACCCGGTAAGACGCTGGCTTGACCAGGCCCTTTGACAATTGAAGTGTGGCAGATTCGAGATAAAGATTGCACTGAACGTCGTCAAGCCCGAGCCTGAGCCACTCGGCGGAAAGTTCCGGACGAACGTCGCTGATCATGCGTGGGCCGGCATCAAGCCCGATCACCGAGCCACCCAGATCAACCGTGCCGGTTTCCAGGTTGGCTGTTCCCTGAATTTGCACACGCTGGGCCCAGGTGCCCTGCGCACTGCCGCTGAATTTCAACACCTGGCTATTGGTCGTCGGTTCGATTGTCAGCTCGACATCGCGCAAAACAGCCGGCGGTGCCTGTTCTCTAGGCTCTTTGGGCGTTTCGCCAAGTGTGTGCTGAACCAGTTCAAGTGTGCCCCTGGAAATTTGGATCGCCGGAATCCTGCCCGACGATTTCAGCGGCACGGGCGATGCAAAAAGCGACTGTAAATTCCATTGGCCGTTGGCATTGCGCTCAAGCCGAAGGGTGGGCTGGGCAACCACAATTTTATCGACAGTCCAGCTTTCCTGAAACAGGCTCCAGGGATCAAAAACCAGCCGGATAAAGGGCAGTCTCAGCGTGGGAACAGGCACAGCCTTTGTTGCTGCCGGCACTTTGGGTTTGGCGTCTTCAGGGGCTGTGGCCGGGGTTTTCTGCCCGGTGTCGGCCGTTGTTTTTTCGCTGGCGGGTTTGCCGGAGTCAGGTAATGAAGCGGTTTCAGCGGGAAGGGTTTGCCAGAGCCGCATGTGCTCAAGTACACATTCACCCAGCAGCGGCCTGATGCGTGCATGAGCAATCTCAAGCCGCGATGACGGGAAGAATTGCGGCGCCTGGGCTATGATCTGCTGGCGAAAATAGTCGCCGTCCTGCACATAAAAAAAGGCACCCACTGCCAGGCCTGCAACCAGAACCAGCACAAGTGCGAACAGAATTTGAATGCGCCTGATGATCCGGCGCAGCAGCCCAATGCGTGCCATAGACGCCCAACGGCCCTCCTGGCCTCTCGTAAAGGCACTTTTCCCCACAGTCAGCTTAGCAGAATTGGGAAATTCGCCAAGGCGAATCTTCCGCCTGGCATGAATTGCTTCTTTATTATCTAAATCTTTTGAAAATAATAAGTTATGCTCAATCAGTGCCGGCCGCCGCGA
>JBJTRR010000819.1:0-3427 GCA_046076185.1 bacterium
TGGCCATGTGGCTGAAAAACCTGCCGGGCAGGGCCACCAGCCGCGAAAAGGCAACAAAAAGCGGCAAAAACGGTCGCGACACTGATTTCAGGTCGAATCAGGATGAATTCCAGACTTCTGAACCACTGGCGATCCCATCTGCCGCCCCTTCTGGCAGCAATGGCAGCGGTGTTTTTATTGACATGCACGGCAAATGCCCAGGCACGGCGACGATCGCAGGCTGAGGAAGGCTGGCTGCCAGCCGAAGCGATTGCCCAGACGGTGCTGCTACACCAGACGCCCAACGATGCTTCATTTGTGACTGACTCCATCCGCCGGGGCGAACTGCTTTGGGTGCGTGAAATTTCGCCGGAATCGGAGTGGTTGCTTGTTCGGCCACCCGAAGGAGCCCTGAGCTGGGTGCTTGAATCGGACATTTCCGAAATTCGCAACGGCGAGGCCCGCGTGAAGGCGGCTCGCACGCTGATTCGCCCGGGCCGAGTGGGTGCCCGCCTGCCTGGCCCGCCGGGCTCAGAACTTGTGAGCGGCGACCGCATATGGCTGCTGAATCGCGAGCCACTTGTGCTGCCGCAGCAGGGCCGGCTGATGACGTGGCGGGCCATTGAACCGCCCGCAGGTGAACCGCGGTTTGCACGCCGCGAAAACCTGAAACGGATTGGTAAATCCGCTGAAAGCGACGAGGCCAACGGTTTTGTGAACGCTGCCGGCCCCGGAAATCTCGGCTCTGCCAAGCCTCAGCCTGAAAAAAAACAAAGCCTTGTTGCCAGCGAGCCAACCGGGCCAGAAGCCCAGGAACCACCGCAACCATCGCTGAAAACGCCGGATTCATTGACCGACAAAAGTAATATAAGTGATGAGCCTGCCGAAAAAAACGGTGTATCGCCGGGCAAGGCCGCCGCAGGCAAGGCCGGGGCAAAGCCATCAATTGAATCGCTGGCCATTCTGGAACCACCAAAATCGCTGCTTGATAACACAGCGCTTGCAGGGGCTGAGGATTCGCCGATTTTGCCCAGGGCCATGCCCTTTGAATCAGACAAATCAGCCAAAACGGATCAAATGCAATTTGGCACACAGCCTGCACCGGCCGAGCCGGCCGCAAGCCCGCTGGCACTGCCAGATTCGCCGGATGCCGCTCTGGAAATGCTTGAATCTCGCTTTCGTGTACTGATGGATCAACCGCTGATTTCATGGAATTTCAAACCGATTCTTGACGGTTGTGACAGCGTGCGAAAGCGGACGCTCAGCCCTGAGCAGGCCGGGCGGCTGAATGCCATTCGCGACAAGGCACAAAGGCAGGACGAAATTGGCCAGTCGGCCCGCAAATTCTGGGACTCGATGCGCCGCAGCCGTGCCCACGACCCCGGTAAAAACCCCGACATTGATGTGATCAGGGCATCAAATGCAAGCCGATTTGATATCTCGGGACTTCTACTTCCGTCAAGGCGCGATCTCGACGGCCAACTACTTTACAACCTGATTGGCGATGGCGGCAGCACCATTGCCTATTTAAAATTGCCGCCGGCGGCACCCGTTGAACGCTGGCTTGGCAAAAAAGTCGGTATCCGCGGTCGGGTTCGCTATAACGAAGACCTGCGGGCCCGACTTGTGGTGGTGCAGGACGTTGAAATTGTCGATGACGATAATTAATTGTATTTCAGCCTGAAAATCAATATTCATCTTGGCGGAAAGCCGAAATTGGCTATGATCGCTTGCATACACATTGAAATACAACCCAATGAAACCAGGGCACCCGCTGATGGCAAAAGTCAAATTGAAATCAGATCATCATTTGACCAATAAAACACTGGGTGCGGTTGTGATTGGCACGGGCGGGCAGGGCCTCAGGCGGGCCCAGGCCGTGCGAATGGCAACCGGCTGGCGACTGGCGGGCATCTTCGATTCTGACATAAATCATTGCCAGCCTGCAGCCGGCAAATGCAATTGCAATTCGTTTGAAACTATTGAAGAGGCCCTGAGTTGCAATCAGGCGCAGGTTGCCATTATTGCAACACCGCCGGCCACTCACGACACCCTGATTTTCAAGGCACTTGAACGTGGATTGCACGTGCTGTGTGAAAAACCCCTGACCATTCACCCAGCCATGGCCGAGCCATATCTGAACTTGGCCCAAAGCAGGAATCTGCAGATTGCAACAGGTTTTAATCACCGGTTTTTCAGCCCTGTCATAGATCTTCAGAATCATGTAAAAGCCCAGACAATCGGCAAATTGCTTGAAATTCGTGGCCAGATTGGCGAACAGCCGCCTGAGGCCATTCTTGACGGCTGGCATGGAAACCCGCTGATTTCAGGCGGGGGTGTGCTGACAGACAATGGCTCGCATCTGCTGGATCTGGCCCGGCTCTTCATGAAGGGTGAGACAGGCGTAGACCTTATTTCATTAGAAATGATGCTAGGCAGGCCCGGAATTGAAGACCACTGCGAAATACAACTGACAGATAACGATGGATTAAAAGCCTATTTGACAACCTCATGGCGAAGGCATGGCGACCCCTATTTGAAAATGGAAGTTCGTGGTGAAACGGGCGTAATTCACATTTCGGCATTCCCCTGGAAGCTGAAACTTGAAAAACCCGGCCAGAAACGAGAGATAAAGAATTATCTATTTGACCGGCTCGCGATGAAAGTGATAGGGCGATGGGCCGAAGGCCTGGAAACAAGCCTGATCCGCGAATTGCAATCCTTCAGGCAGTGCATTTTAAACCCTGATGAAAACATAAAAGCACATGCCACTGGCCGCAATGGCCACGAGGTTGCCAACTTTATTGATGAAGCAAGAAAGCAGGCATCGCAGGTTCATCAAACATCATCCGGGCACTGCAATAATCGGCAGATTGCATGACATCTTTCCCGATTTTTACTACGCACGGTATTCACCATGGTGCAACCTCGCCAACGCACCTGAGCATCTCAGATTTCGTGGAATTCCTGCAGCGATCCAGAGCCGTGCATGCATCGTTTTTGGCATTGAAAAAGCAACATATCCATTCAGATTTGAATCAAAACGCATCGAATATCAGAAGGTTTATGACTTTTGACGATGGCCTTGAATCCGTTCTTGAAGCCGCAGCCCAAATGCCATTTCCCGGCACGGTTTTTGTCGTCTCGGGGCATGTTGGCAAATATAACGACTGGCCTGGCCAGCCCCAGTGGGTTGTGCGTGAAAGATGCATGGGCTGGCCGCATTTGAAAGAGCTTATCGGCATGGGCTGGTCTGTCGGGGCACACACGCACAGCCACGCCAACTTATCTCAATTAAATCCGCTCGAAGTTCATAATGAAATTGAATTTTCTCAAAAGCAAATCGAAGATCGCCTGGGTGTCCCATGCGAGTTTTTTGCGTATCCTTATGGCCATGCACCAGCGATAGCCCGGGAGATTGTGAACCACCTGGGCCTCATTGGTCTGG
>JBJTRR010000820.1:0-1157 GCA_046076185.1 bacterium
CTTTAATCTCTCTGGCAGCATCTCTGGCTGAAGCCGATCGATTTTCAACCGACCTCGCCAGCAATTTTATGACAAATAAATCAACTTGAGCCGGAATTCCAGAAACGGAACTTCCCGGGCATTCAGGCTCGCCCATGGCCAAGGCCCTGATAATCTCCAGCGGGCTATTTCCCTCATACGCTGGCTTCCCGGTCAACATCCGGTAAAGCAGCATCCCTGCGCCGAATAGATCGGCACCCGCCCCCGGGCTTTTCCCTTCAGTCACTTCAGGTGCTGGCACTCGGGCCGACCCCGACGCCAGAAAATCAGCCAGTTCGCCGGTTCCGGCTGGTTCAAGCATCCGCCACCCAAGCCCAATCAGTCGGCAATGCCCGTTGTCCGGCTCCACCCACACCCAGTCGGCATCAATCGAACCATGTAGCAGCCCCCTCTCCTGCCCTACGGCCAGGGCAAGCAGCACCTCTCTGGCAATTCGAAGGGCCTGTGCCAATGGCAGCCGTGGTGATTTTGCCAGCAGGTCGCTGAGCCGCAAACCGTTCAGAACGGGTAAAACCATGGCCGCTGCCCCACCAACCGCAACCAGCTCGTGAACCGGGTAAAAAAAATCATGCCCCGGCAAAAGCCTGGCCCTCGCCTCTTCCGCAGCCTCTGCTTTGCCTGCAAAAACAGCAATCAAAATGGCTCGTTCCGTCAATGGGTCTTCCGACTGAAAAACCACCCGCGATCGATCAGCATATATTGTTTCACCAACCTGATATTGACCCAGTTGCCTTGATTTGCCATCCGACTGGATCAGTGCAGAACAAAATGCAGGTAATGCAGCTTTTTGATCATTCGACATGCAATCAATCTCTCCAGTCGTGGCTTGGTCAGATCTTATTATTCCAACGATTACATCAGCGAATTGCCAGCCTTAAGGTCGAAAAATTGAAGTCTGTGAGAAATACGGTGAGAAAACTATCCCAATAAAATAATATAAAAAGCGTAAAGCTGCATGAGATGGCATCCGATATAAAGCTGTGATGTGACCAAGCAATCCCCAGCGTGCAGGTTGATATAAGATGCCTGATCTCCTCAGCCAAGACCTGATCTCAATCGAGGCGAAAAATCTTTCGCCTGAAGATCGCTTGCGGCTGGCTGATCACATCGCCGCTTAC
>JBJTRR010000821.1:0-1570 GCA_046076185.1 bacterium
GGCTCTTTGCCTCGAATGCAACTCTGCTTGGCAACGGCACTGTCTTTAATGATGGTGTGTTTGACCGCGTTGTGGTCAGCAACGTAAACCAAGACTGGGTCTTCTACACCACGTCACCAAGTTCAGAATCTGATCTTGTCGTGAATCTGAGTAACGCCAAGCGGAAGTCAGTGAACAACCGTAAGGTCTGATTCTAAGACTTTTCGATCAAGCCGGGCCGGGAACCTCACTTGGGGCTCCCGGCCTTTTTTCTTTATTAACCATAAGGGTTCAAGTTCATCGTGCAGACAATACAACTCCTATATTCATAACTGTTTTTCCATGCCGCGCAGGTGCTTTGATTGGTGCTATCTTCACATTTCGGCTACATTATTAATAATCACTTGCTCTGCTTTACTTCCTGAGATTCACACCATGAGCATTCATTCGCTGAAATCCGCTTTTCTCACTCTGCTTTTGCTGGCAACTGCGCCGCTTTTTGCGGCCGAGCCCGTTCGCCTTGCAAATCATCCGGCCCTTTCACCTGATGGCAAACAGCTTGTTTTCAGCTATAACGGCGATCTCTGGTCGGTTCCGGCCACGGGTGGCACCGCCCGGCCCATCACTCGCCACGATGGCAAAGATCGCGAGCCGAGATTCTCGCCCGATGGCAAACAGATCGCTTTTGTCAGTGATCGCGATGGTTCAGCCCAGGTCTATGTCATGCCTGCCGAAGGCGGCCCCGCCCGGCAGATCACCTTTCATACTGGTGGTCAGTCGCTGGCCGACTGGTACCCCGACGGTAAATCGGTGCTGACCAACGCCAGTCGCGACCACTTCTGGCGCAAGCCCGAGCGATTCTTCAAAATCGGCATCGACCAGCGATCCGCAGAAACCGCTTTGTTTAACGACTACGGCACTGAGGGGTCGCTCTCGCCCGATGGTCGCCGGGTGCTTTTCGTGCGTGAAGGCACCCAGTGGTGGCGCAAAGGTTATAAAGGCTCGCAGGCCAGCCAGATATGGCTTTATGATCTCGACAAAAAGGAATTCAAAAAGCTGATCGACAACCCCGCCGGTGCCTATGCACCGCTTTGGCGGCCTGATGGCAAGGGCTTTTATTATGTCGGCCTGCATCGCGGCACGATGAACCTGAAAGTGCGCGACCTTGACGGCTCGAACGACAAACCGCTGACCCAGTTCGACGACGACCTCGTCGTTCAGCCCACGCTGGCCCGCGATGGCAAGTCAATCGTGTTTCGACACCTTTTTGATCTCTACCGCCTCGACCTCAGCACGCAGGCCCAGCCGATGAAGCTGGAAATCAGCCAGAATGCCGACCAGATTGCCTCGGCCATTGAGCGAAAAGTTCTCACTTCAGCCACCCAGGCGGCGTTCAGTCGCGATGGCTTGGAAATTGCGATCGTTGCCGGTGGTGATCTTTGGGTGATGGATACCGAGCTGGGCGAGCCCCGCCGCGTGACGACTACGGCCGAGCCCGAAAAAGACCCGGTTTTTTCGCCCGATGGTAACAGCCTTTTTTATGTCAGCGAATCTGGTGGGCAGGTCGATCTGTGGCGTGCCCAGAGGGCCG
>JBJTRR010000822.1:0-2410 GCA_046076185.1 bacterium
TCGGCAATGGCCTTCAGGTCGGCCTCTTCAGCCACGCCACCCGTGGGGTTGTGCGGAAAATTCAGGAAGATGGCACGCGGCTTGGGGTCGGTCGCCAGAAAATTCTCGACATCTTTGGCCGTGGGCCGGAACTGGTTTTCATGCTTCAGCGGAGCAAAAACAGCCCTGACGCCTCGCCTGTCAAGGTTGGGCGTGTAAGTCGGGAAGTGTGGGCTGAAGATCAGCACGCCGTCGCCGGGTTCAAGAAAAACTTCGGCAAAGTAAGTCTCAAACGGCTTGGCGCCTGAGGCGACCACAATATTTTCAGGGCCAACCTTCACGCCGAATTCGCGGCCCATCATGTCGGCCGCAGCCTGGCGCAGTTCCGGGATGCCAAGGCTGGGGCAATAGCCGGTCACATTGCGGGCAATGGCCTCAATGCCGGCCAGCTTGGCGTGATTGGTAGAAGGAAAGGGGCTGTCGCCAATTTCAAGCTCGACAACGTCCTTGCCCCTGGCTTTCAGGGCCCGGGCTTCAGCCAGAACGGTAAAAGCGGTTTCAGTGCTGAGGTTATTGGCCAGGTGTGAGAGGCGTGGCGGCATGGGCTTGGGCTCTTGCTTCAGGGGTTTGGGAAAGGGCTGGTTATTCGATATTTTTAACGCGAGCCGATGGCTTCGGCCAGAGGGGCTATGATATTGGGCCTGATTTTTTTCTCAATCATATTCTCGGCGATCGAGGTGAGCTTCTGGTGAACGGCAACGAGGTCGTTATTGACACCCGTAAAATAGTGGCGTGTGGTGAAGACCACGCCAAAGCGGTTTTCTTCGTCGTAGCGGGCACGAATGTAGTCAGGGAACCAGATGCGTGACTCAACCGAAACGCGGCACTGAATATCAGGCTGGTTTTCAAGGGTGATCACCATCTCGGGCCAGTACATGGCAATTTTGTTGTTCGGGTCGCTGGTCAGCGCTTCAAAACCGGCAGGTGCCATGGTGCGGGCAACCAGCTCGCTGTTGTTGCCGGAATAGGTCATTTCAAAGATGTAAGTCACGTCCATCATGATCAGGTTCAGCGGGCTGTAGCCCAGCGCCGTGGGGGTCAGGGCCAGGGCACGGCGGTGCAGTTCATAGGCGTCGGTCAGGGTTTCAGGGTTGTCATAGCTGACATTCAGGCAGCGTTTTTCAACCGAGAGCCAGCGGCACCAGGGTTTCTCGTGATCATCTTCAAGCAGCCGGTACCACTCGGGCGAATCGCCGGTATCAAGGCTTGTCATGGTCGGAAACGAACGCTGCATCATTTCAAAAAAATGAAACAGGGAATCGTTTGTGTGCTCGGTTTCAAGCTGGGTTGAAAGAGACAGAGAGACGTGAAAGCTGTCAACTGCTGAATGTAGCCAGGCCATGTCTTTTGCGAATCACCGGGGGTTGACGGATTCCTACAGGCGAAGTGCCTCATCCGCGATTGCCCTAATATAACGAATCAGGCAGGAATTGGCAAAACACCGGGCAAGGCCTGATTTGCAGATTATTCCATTTTCAGGGCATGTTCAAAATCGGCAATGATGTCGGTGGCCTCCTCAATGCCGAACGAAAGTCGCACCAGCCCCGGCGTTATGCCCAGAGCCGTTCGCTCAGGCTCTGACAAGCCACGGTGGCTGGTCGTGACCGGGTGGCTCAGTGTGGTGGCCACGTCGCCCAGGCTTGGTGCGAATGGAACACGGCCGTGAAGCCGGCGGATAAAGCGGTTGGCAGCTTCACGCGAGCCGAGGTCGATCGTGGCGATTGTGCCAAAGCCACCGCTGAGAATGCTTTGGGCCAGTACAAAATCAGGATGCGTTGGCAGACCCGGATAATGCACCTGATTGACAGCCTGATGGCCAGCCAGAAAGCGGGCGACTGCCAGTGCATTTTTACACGCTTTCTGCATTCTCAGGGGCAATGTGGCCATGCCACGCAGCGTCAGTGCCGCTTCAAATGGATTGGCCGAAAGCCCAAAGGTGGAAGCCACCGGGCGAATCGCGTCGATCGCCATTTTCGGCCCGAGCAGGGCGCCCATGGTGGCGTCGCTGTGACCGGCAATCATTTTTGTGGCCGAATGAGTGACAAAATCAGCACCCTGGGCAATCGGTTGACAGATGACCGGGGCGAAGGTGTTATCGACCGCCAGCTTTACGCCGCGGCCTCGGCAGATTTCGGCAATGGCCGGCAAGTTTGGGACACGCACCAGCGGATTGGTGATGGTTTCAATAAAAACCACGCGGGTTTGTGGGGTGATGGCGGCCGCAAGGGCATCAACATTGCCCGAATCAAACAGGCTGAAGCCGACGCCAAAACGGGCAAGCTCTTTGGCAATAAGCACTTGTGTGCGGCCATAAAGCCCCTTGGCCAGGGCCACATGGTCTCCTGATGAAAGCAGGCCCAGCAGCAGGGCC
>JBJTRR010000823.1:0-12637 GCA_046076185.1 bacterium
ACCGCACGGAAGCGATTATGATCGTTGCGAATATTGAGCATGAGCGAGCCATCGCCGAGCTGGGCGACCTGACATTCGTTACCGCCGGAATAGCCAGGGTTGCCCATTTTCCAGGTCTGGCCGTGGTCGTGGCTCGTCATGACAGTGGCGAATGTTTCGGCATCGCCCCGGCCGGTGCGGCCCTGAACGGGCATGACAAGTGTGCCATCAGCAAGCTGAATGCCAGACTGAGGGGCAGGGGCCAGAAGCCACCATTCGGGCTTTTTCAGTTGTCGTGTGAGGTTTTCCGGCTTCGACCAGGTTTTACCGTCGTCGGTTGATTTGACCATCAGCATCTGGGCGGCCTTGCCGATTTCAAAGCCGGGCTCCGAGCCATCGTCGCGCCACTGGTGCTTGCCGGGCTTGCCGTGCATCCACACGGCGAAGCAGAAAATGGTGCCGGTTTGCCGGTCAACAATCATGCCGGGGTCGCTGCAGCCGTTGAGTTCCTGGGGCTTGCCGCCGTATTGGCCCATGTCCATGATGACTTTGACGGGCTCCCACGATTGTCCGCCATCGGTGCTGCGGCTCAGGCCGATGTCGATATCTTCCTGCAGGTCGCGGCCCATGCGACGACGCATGTCATAAACCGCCAGAAGCGTGCCGGCTTTGGTGGTTGTCAGGGCGGGAATGCGATAGGTGTGCACGCCGTCGTCGTGCTGTTTTCTTAATGCCATGCCAATGCGAAACGGCTTGGACGAGCCAGTCTGGCTGATTTCAACCGGGCCGTTGCCGGTTTCAACCTGATTGCAGTTCAAGGTGAATTGATGGAGCAGGCTGGCCGATGGCCTGAGCCGGCACGAGAGCCAGAAAACTGTTTTGCCGGGGCTGATTTCGCGCTTGATTGCGAGTGAAACTTGACTGGAAGCGGGTTTGGCGGAGGAAATGAAATTCTGGTTGACAAATTTTGCATCGGTGCCGGCTTCAAAGAGGGCGATTGATTCGATTTCAGCGATGGGGTCATTCGGGCCCAATTGTATTTCGAGAGATTTCACCTGAAGGGGCTTGCCCGAGGTGTTTTCAAGGGTGATGCGTTCAACCGGGTTTTCATCATTACGGATGAGAACGGGCACGGCAAGTGTGTGGGCACTGGCTTTGAGAGCAGGCTCGGCAGCGTTCACCCAAGGTTCGGTTGAAATCAGCGTTAAAAAGGTAAAGATGTGAAAATATAAGCGATATTGCATCATGAGAATGGACCTGAACACAAAGGGCGGTGAGGGTAGGATCAGCCGGCATGGATCATTATCATATTAACGGGCAGGTGCAGTGAGGTAAAACCCATAAGTGGCGAAGGGGAATAAAAAAGCCCTCAGCACAGGTGTGTGAGGGCTGCAGGGGATAGCTGATTGGCGTTTTTCCCGCTCAGGGTGCGGCAGGCACGGGCGGGGGTGAAACCGGCACGGAAGGTGCTGGAGCCGGTGGTGTGGGCACGGGGCTGGTCACTTCAACCGTGGCCGGGGCTGCGACGGCCGGGGCCGGTTCGGCGGCGGGTTCAGCGGCCGGGGCAACCTGCATGGTTTCAAGCACGGGGGCGGTGACAACATTGCCGGTGGCCGTGCGAAGTGCGGAATCAACAACGAGCTTCAGCAGGCCGTTGGTTTCAGCGTTGAGCAGTTCGGTGACGTGGTCGTCGCAGGGGATGATATATGACTCAAGAGGCTGGCAGATTTTCGCGTTGGCATGAAGGAAGTGATTGGACTGACGTTTGACAACGTCGTAGTCGTTCTCGGCCCAGATGACTTTCATGGGCAGATTGATGAACCGCTTGGTTTTGATGGGGCTGGCGTGCCAGCCTTGCAGGGGGCCCCAGTTTCGCCAGCGGTTGCCGAATTTCACCAGGAAATTGATGTCGTAAAGGCCGCTGATGAGGGTAAGGCTGTGGAAATCAGATTCATTCAGCGAGGTGCGATGGTCTGTCAGCGACATGTAGGCCAGGTGGGCACCGGCGGAATGGCCGACGAGGTGGAACTGGGTTGAGCTGATGCCGTAGGTGGCCAGGTTGGCTTGCGACCATTTGACGGCTTCAATGACGTCAAAGAGGTTGTCAGGGTATTTCTGTTCAGCGCCATATTGCGGCACAACGAGGTTGATACCATAGCCGGCCAGGGCCACGCCCAGGCGGGTGTAAAGGTTTTTGTCGTGCTTATACCAATTGCCGCCGGGAATGTAGAAGACAGTTGGGCCGGCGGGGTTGGCCCGATAGACGTCTAGCGTGTGACCTTCGGCATCGAACGGAAGGTCTTTGTAAATATCCTGAGCCTGGGTGCTGGTGCACAGGGTGAAGAGCAGGATACCGAGCAGAGAGGCTCGGCGGGTCGGGTTGCGGAACATGATCAGGTGCGACTCCCCCCGGAAGATTGACCACCAGAGGTGGAACAAATTTCATTCGAGATCTTTTTCAGCAGGGTCTGAAAAAACCAGATTCTTACCAGTAATATACATCCCGGCACGATATTTCAAAAAGAATGAGGCGAAAACGATTCTTTCAGGCCCGTGCTGTCGGGATAACTCTTTCCATTGTCGGCAGTTCACGCCATAAGCGGTAAAAAACGACGTTTTGGTAGTGTTTTGTTGGTTTGCAGATGTCCAGGTGTCAGGGAAACTGGTGATGAGTGAATGAACAAAAAAATCAGGCCAGAGCGATTTTCCGGCCTGATTGCGATGGTTTTGATGAATTTGACGGGAAAGACTGCGAAGGCTGGCTTGTCAGTCCTGAAGGTCGAAATCGAATTGATTTGACGAATTGGCGACATCGGCCGAGAGGCCTGAAGATTGGGCTGAGAAATACTTGCGGGGAATGAGCGGATCGCCCGTGCCCTGCATATCTTCTTCCATCATGCGGCCCTTCATTTTGGGCGGGATAGGTTTATCGGGGCCCTGCGAGATGACATTGACCCTGTGCTTGCCGACATAGGCACCGTCGCCGGATTCATAGGTGGAAAGCGCGTAATTGCCGCTGGAATCAATAATGCCGCGGGCGCCGCGCTTGCCGGGCTCTTCAGGGGTGAAAAAGACTTCGCCTTTTTCTACCGGCTTGCCTTTGTAAGTGATGCGGCCTTTGACACGGGCCAGCCCTGGCTCGCCGCCGCAACCGGCCAGAACAAGGGCGAAGCAGGTGCCCAGCGAGAGCAGGAGACTGGTTTTGAAGCAGCGGATGAGCATTTTCGGGTGGCGATTCACGATGGGGTCAATAGGCATCGGCACTGACGATCTCCCCACCGCGGCGGCTGCCGAGTGCATTATAGGTGCGCAGGTTGATGGATTGCTTGATGAAGCGGATGGAGCCATCAGCCATGCCGAAGTTGGAACCGCCCGCATGGAAGCTGGAGAAGCCACGGCCCGACCACGAGTTTTTGATGGCGTAAGTGGAGTCGCCAAGGCAGGTTCGAAGAGTCCAGTTAATGGGCAGGCAGGTGCCGTTGGTCACGCCGGTGTTGGTGTACCAGACGGCGCTTTGCGAGCGAACTACGGAAGCGACTTCGCCCAGGGCGATTGTATTGCTGAGGCCATCGGTGATTGAGCCAAAGGTGACAGCCCCCGAGCGGCTCTGGTAGTCAAAAAGGCCGCGGTGGTTGGGGCCCGAGCCATAAGGGCCGGTGGGCGATGGGCAATCGGCGGCCGCAACTTCGTTGGCACTGCCTGAGGCATTGCAGCCCCCGCAGCCGTATTGGTTGTTGGCGCCGGCGGTGTCGTAGGGGTTGCCGGGCTTGTTGTTATAGCCGTCGCCATAGCTGCCGGAGTAGTTGCACATCATGCCGTTCTGCAGGTTGGTTGATGGGTTATCGCGCGTCATCGAGCCGCCGATGCAGGGCGAAAGGGGCGTGGTGCGATCGCGCAGGAGGACATTGGAATTGGGGTCGGAAGGGCAGAAGAACGAGGCGATGACGACGCTGCGAATGGTTGACATGGACTGACAGTCGCAACTGTCGAGAAAATTGATGGCATTGTATAGGGAACGCTGCTCAAGCTGCGGCAGAACCATGGTGACCCAGCCCCAGCCCATGTGGCCATTGGCCGTGAAGCCGCCGGAATAGGGATAGCTGCCGAAGGCGTCGTTGTAATTGTGCAGAGCCAGATTCATTTGCTTGAGGTTATTGACGCACTGAATGCGCCGGGCGGCTTCGCGGGCCGACTGCACGGCGGGCAAAAGCAGCGAGATGAGAACAGCGATAATGGCAATGACGACAAGCAGTTCGATCAAAGTGAACGCCTTGCGTTTCATGGAATTTATACCCTTAGACTGGTGGTGGCGCCGAAAAGTGCATGAGCCGGAAACAGGCAACGTATCTATAGAATTTTGTTAGGCTTAAGTTTTGTGCTTGAGAGCAAGCGCAATGAACTTGAATGAACCTTCATTCCGATCAGATTGTGGGGATCGATGACTGCACAGATGGAAATGGCCTGAATTGGCAATTTCTTTACAGAAAATTAATATAACAGGCATGTTTTTGTCAATTGGTTTGAACGTGGCAGGCAGGTTGAGTAGCAAATGAATAATAATTGGTAGCATGATTCGAATCAGAAGAGAGTTGGAACAGGGCCAGGGGCAGGCCGTGTTCATTGTTTTAGGTCGATCATTGCGTAATTTTTGAAGTCGATCATCGACAACCGGATCAAAAAAAGCGACAATTGAGATAAGGCTTGACGGATATAACGAAAAAGTAATCTGAATAAAAGATCAGAGCTTATCTGGCCGTGAAGTCTTCAACCTGATAATTACGAAAACGGAATGTGAGGCACTGTGTTGACAGCCTGCGCGATTGCCGATGGCACCCGTGGGGCAGGTTGACGAACCGGCGATGATGGATTGTGTCGGGAGCCAGTGCCCTGGCCTTGTTACAGGGACGCCTGCCGGTGAGTGTGGACGACCGTTTCCTGGAAATGTTTTTTGAAGAGGCTCGCGAGCTTCTGATGGTCCTGGAAGAGGGCCTGATGGAACTGGAGAGTCGCCAGGGCGATCGTGCATTCGTTGACAAGGTCTTTCGCTCGGCCCACTCCATCAAGGGTGCGTCGGCGATGGTCGGCCTTTCCAACGTGGCCGGCTTTACAGACAAGATCGAAACGGTTCTTGACCGGATTCGCTCGCAGATCATTCCCGCCGATTCCGACTGTATCAGCACCCTGCTGGAGTCGCGAGACCAGCTCAATGCACTGATTGAATCGGCCGTGGCGGGCGATATGCAAAGCCCGCCCGATGCGCTGGTTACGCGGCTTGAGCAGCTTTCGCGGCCACCTTCCGAGCGGGTTCAGGTGATTCAGGCCCCCCCAAAACCGGCCACAGAAGATTCACCTGTTGCCGAGCCGGCCAAAACCGCCCCGAAAGCCCAGGGCGGGGCTGATGCCGACGACGACGGGCCTGACCCGAAACCGGCCAGGCCGAAGCGAAAAGGCTCGAAGAGTAAGCCAAAAAAGCAGACGGAAGCGGCGTCGATCAAGGCCGCCGATGATGCCAGAGCCAATGCCGGGCAAGCCAAATCGCCCGCCGGGCCGGGTGGCCCGGGCAGTGGTGCATCAACCGCAGATGATTATCTGCCAAGAGGTTACAGAATCAGGTTTGCGCCGGGGCGAGACGTCTTCAAGCGGGGCATGAACCCGCTGGGCGTGCTTGACGAGCTGGCTGATATCGGCGAAGCCTTTCTGCGGGTTGATCCTTCCGACGTGCCAACGCTTGATGCGATTGACCCGCAACTGAACTACCTGACGTGGGAAATTGAGCTTCATACTGATGAGCCGATCTCGCGAATTCAGGATGTTTTCCTGTTTGTTGGCGAAGATTGCCGGATCGAGATCACCGAACTGCCATCTTCAGGCCAGCAAAGCGATTACGAAAAAGCCAGCGTTATCCATAAAAAGCTGGAAATCGCACCCGAGTCCGGTACATCTCTGCTGCCCGAAGAGGCGATTGCCAAAGTTGAGCCCGCACCGGTGGCTGATGAACCGCCCAGCCGGGGCCTGTCGGTCGCCATTGAGGTGGCCAAACAGCCTGACAGCGAGCAGCCGACGCGTACATCGACAGTGATTGAGCAGTCGATCATGGCAACGGGTGCGGCTGCGGGAATGAAGCCGGGAATGGCCGGGGCGGGCCCATCGCCAACCATGCTGCACCCTGCCGGGGCCGAGGCTCTGTCAAAAGTGGTTCGTTCGGCATCGTCGCGGGCGGCTGCTTCAGGGCCGGGTGCCACGGCGAAAAATACATCAACACCAAGAATTCGTGTTGATGCAGCGCAACTTGATGACTTGGTAGGGCTTGCAGGTGAACTGGCCGTGTTGGCCGATAACCTGCAGGGGCTGCGAGACATTCACGGGGCCGAGCCCTATCGTATTGCCCTGGAAAGCCTTGAGCGAGTCTGCAGGCAGGTGCGCGACCAATCGCTTGAGCTGCGAATGGTGCCGGTTGAGGAGCTTTTCAGCCGCTTCCCCCGGCTGGTGCGCGACCTGGCAGATAAGTCGGGTAAAGAAATACAGTTACGCATTGAAGGGCAGGAGACCCGGCTGGACAGGACGATTGTGGAACGGCTGGCCGAACCGATGATTCACCTGATTCGCAATTCGGTGGATCATGGCCTTGAAACGCCTGAGGAACGCCTGGCGGCGGGCAAGCCGCGGCAGGGTCAGGTGGTGCTTTGGGCGGGGCATGAGGGCGACCGGGTTGCCCTGAAAATTGAGGACGATGGCCGTGGCCTGAACCGGGCCCGCATTCTGGAAAAGGGTATTAACAGAGGACTTATCGCACCCAACACGAGCCCCGACGACCCCCGCGTGATCAGCCTGATTTTTGAGCCTGGTTTTTCGACCCGGGACACTGTCAGCGAACTTTCGGGCCGGGGCGTGGGTCTTGATGTGGTGCGCGATGCCGTGCGGGCCTTGCGTGGCAGTGTCTCGGTGCAATCGGAACCCGGCCGTGGCACATGCTTTACGTTCCGCCTGCCGCTGACACTGGCCCTGATTGATGGCCTGCTGGTGGAAGTGGCCCATGAACAGTATGTCGTGCCACTATCGCAAGTTGAAGAGTGCGTGGCACTTGGCGGCACCAAGCCGGCCCTTTCCAGCGGCCGGATGTGTGTCTCGGTGCGAGACGAACTGGTGCCTCTGGTCAGCCTGCGAAAGATGTTTGAGACCATCTCACCGACCCCGAAACGGCAGGAAATCTTGCTGACGCGGCATGGTGGCCAGCGTGTCGGGGTGGCGGTTGACAAGCTGCTGGGCCGGGTTCAGGCGGTGATTCAATCGCTTGGCGAGGGTCTGAGTCATTTGCGACGGTTTTCGGGAGCGACCATTCTTGGCGATGGCGAAGTCTCCCTGATTCTTGATCTTTCATCCATCGTGGGTGAGAGCCGTGCTGCGGAAGTCCGAGCGGATTTGGCGCGGGCAATGTCCCAGCCCGAGGTGATTTCATGAGCATGAAGCTGCGTACAAAAATATCGGCCGCCCTGGTTGCCTTCGGAATCATTCCCTCGGTAATCGTTGCTGGCGTAACATTTTACACAGCATGGACGCTGAAACGGAATCAGGCTTTTCTGATTACGGTAACAGCCCGGGCCGGAGCCCACTCGATTGAGCGTATGGTGCGCCAGACATCGGCCGTGAAACCGGCCGTTGGATCCGGTAAACCGGGCGATTCGCCACCGGCCCTGAGCGGCCCGGCCCGATCAGCCAACAGCCAGACTGCCACCGCCTTTTCCGAAGTTTCGCAGCAGTTGGGCGATTATGGTATCAAGCGGCCGCAAGTCCTTCTGGTGGAAGGTACATCCTCGATTTCAGGGTCGAACTGGACAGTGATTGATCGGCAGGGCGACAGCCTGACAGAGCTCGCCCAGTCTGACTATAAGGACTTCTTTAAGGATGCCTTTAAAGGCGGATTTGTTCTGCGGGCGCAGGAAGTTTCAGAAGAAGCGGACAAGGTTCTGGTCGGTTACTGGCCGGTTGAAACCGATGACCCGCTGAGCGACTCGAAAAAACAGCTTGTCGTGGTGGCTGTTCGTCTGAGCGAAGCCTATGCCACAATCTATTCCATTCGATACGCCACGTTAATTGTGCTGCTGCTCTGCCTGATTTTAACGGTGACGCTGGGTGTGCTGTTGGGTCGGCAGTTTGTCAGCCCGCTGCGCACCATTATGGACGTGACCCGGCAGTTGCAGGACGGCGATTTGAATGTGGACATCAAGGTGGACAGCCACGACGAGCTGGGCCTGCTGGCCGACCAGCTTAACAGCGTGATTCACAAGCTGGGGCAGGTGGTGGGCGAAATTCGCCAGGCCACAGGGTCTGTCTCTACAGCAAGTAACGAGCTGAACAGCTCGGCGCAGCAGCTTTCCACCGGTGCCACCGAACAGGCCGGCACTTTGCAGGAAATTGCCTCAAGCCTGCATTCGGTGAATAATTCGGTGGAACGCAACGCGCAGCACGCCCAGCAGACGGCCAAAACGGCCAACCAGGCATCGAGCCAGGCGGAACGTGGTGGCTCGGCCGTGCTTGAAACCGTTGAGGCGATGCGGCAGATTGCCAAGAAGATCACGGTGGTTGAAGAAATTGCCTATCAAACGAACCTGCTTGCACTTAACGCCGCTATTGAGGCAGCCCGGGCCGGTGTGCATGGCAAGGGCTTTGCGGTGGTGGCCGGCGAAGTGCGAAAGCTGGCGGAATCAAGCCAGACGGCCGCCCAGCAAATTGGCGAACTGGCGTCAAAATCGGTAAAAGTGGCAGAAAACGCAGGCCAGTTGCTGGAACGTATCGTGCCGATGATTCGCGAGACATCAGGGCTGGTTCAGGAGATCGCAGCTGCGAGCCAGGAGCAGCGAAACGCCATTCAGGAAATCAATCTGGGTGTCAGCCAGCTTGATGAAGTGGTGCAGCAGAATGCGGCTGCAAGTCATGAACTGGCAGCCACTTCCGGCGACCTTGCCGGCCAGGCTGCCACCCTGCAGAGACTTGTGAGCTTCTTCCGGCTTGAGGGTGGTTTTGAATCGCTGGCCCTGCCCACGCCCTATAGCGCCGGTGGCTCGCCCAGGTCGCACTTCCGGTCGTCGGCCCGCCGGTTTCATTCCAATGTAAGTCGGTCCTCAAGTTCTTCTGGTGGATCGACTTCGGCCTCAGGCGACAGCGACTGGGGCACACCATCGAAGTCTGGCGGTGGTTCGCAGCCCGGCAATGCGGCCGGTTCTGCCGGAATTGTTGTAAACCTTGATGATGACAGTGATTTCGAACGATTCTGACACGGTTGCGAGTGTTTCACGAACGGCTTTACTTCGAAATCGGAAAGAGTGTCGCCCATGATGCTTGAGAATGTCACCCAGATGACTTCGGGACGAATCACTGGCTCGGTCATTTCGCCTGACAAGCAGACCGAGCTTGAGAAGTCGCAGTCGTATGTGATTTTTCAGCTCGGGGGCGAGCATTACGCGCTGGAAGTGCTTCGTGTGCAGGAAGTTCTGGACATGGGTGCTCTCACTTATGTGCCTGGCGCACCGCCCAGCCTGAGGGGTGTATTGAACCTTCGCGGGCATGTGGTGCCGGTCTGGGATCTGAGAATTCCGTTTGGTCTGCCGGTTGATTCAAGTATTTCTCGTGCTCCGTGCGTTCTCATGGTAGAATCTAATGTAGGTGATCAAGTCAGAGTGACCGGACTGCTTGTTGACCGCGTATCGGATGTACTTGAATTTCCCAATGATTCTATTCAGCCTTCACCACCGATGGGTTTAGGAAAAGCTTCATCTTATGTTCGCGGCCTGATTCGCTGGCAGGAGAGCTTTCTGCTTGTGCTTGACGTGGATCGTGTGTTCATCTCTCTCATGAATTTGTCTCAGCCTGGAGGCAACTTCTAAATTGCCTCAGGGTGACTCCAAGCCCCAGTCTGGTCAGGGTGGCGGATTGCCGCAGCCAAGTTCTGGTTCACAGCCGGAACCATGGTCGGTGGAAGACTTTGCGCCTGTAGTGTCGTTCTTGCGGCAGAAGATTGGTATCACGCTTGAGTCGCACCGCATGGGCCTGCTTCAGGCCCGCCTGAGAGCCCGCCTGCAACAGCGTGGTTTTTCGAGCTTTTACTCGTTTGTTGACAAAGTCTTGCGTGTTGACCCGACTGGCCCGGGCATGCAACTTCTGGTTGACCTGAGCACGGTTAACCACACTTCGTTCTTTCGCGAGCCAGCGCACTTCACCTTTCTGGCCGAGCAACTTCAGCAGGCGATTCGTGAAGCAGCCGGCACGCCGGTGCGTATCTGGTCGGCCGGATGTTCTTCCGGCCAGGAACCTTACAGCCTGGCGATGATTCTGGTTGACAAGATTCCGAACCTGACGCCGCAGAAGGTTGAGATCTGGGCTTCAGACCTTTCACTTGAAGTTGTAACATACGCTGCCAGAGCCATTTACAACACAAGAGACGTTGCCGGTGTGCCGCCCGAACTGCTTCGCCGTTACCTTATGCGTGGCACGGGGCCTAAAGATGGTACCTATCGAGTGGTGCCTGAAGTGCGCGACCTGGTGAAGTTTCGGCACCTTGATTTGCGATCGTCTAACTGGGGTGTGCCTAACGACTTCCATGCGGTGTTGTGCCGCAACGTGTCGATTTATTTTGCCGATGAGGAACGCATCAGGCTGCTTGATCGGCTGGCCGGTTGTCTTCGCACCGGTGGCTGGCTGATTATGGGCAATGGCGAAATTCTGCCCACCATTCCGGCAGCTTTGCGCAAGGTTCTGCCTTCTGTTTACAGAAAGGAGAGCTAAGCCAAAATGTCTGGTCATAGTCAGGCGAGTCAGGCTTTAACCAGGCCATCATCGTCGCGGCTGGATGTTCTGATTGTGGACGACAGCGCCGTTGTACGCCAGACCCTTCGGTCGATTGTGGAATCAGACCCACGATTTGCGGTGACGACCGCCAGCGACCCCTATGAAGCGGTGGAAGTGCTGAAGAAACTGGTTCCGGCAGTGATTCTGCTGGATGTGGAGATGCCCCGCATGGATGGCCTGACCTTCCTGCGTAAGCTGATGCGGCAGCACCCTTTACCGGTCGTGATGTGCACCTCGATTGCCGACCGTGCCCTTTCTGCCCTTGAAATTGGGGCGATGGAAGTGATTGCCAAGCCCGACTGGCGCGACCCATCAAAGCTATCCGTCTGGTCGGCCAACCTGCTTGAAAGCATTCGTAACGCTATTCGGGTGGAGCAGTTGCGGCAAATTAAAAAAGAAGCTTCGAGCACAGTCACTTCACCGAACGATGGCCGGCTGACGGCCGACACGATTCTGCCGAAACAGCCCTATCAGGCCCGGGGTACGATCACTGAAAAAGTGATTGCCGTGGGTGTTTCAACCGGTGGCGTGCAGGCTGTGCATCAATTGCTGGCGGGTTTTCCGGCCGATTCGCCGGGAATTGTGATTGTGCAGCACATGCCGGCCGATTTTACGGGGGCCTTTGCCAACCGTCTGAACAACGACCCGAAGATTCAGATGGAAGTGCACGAATGCCGCAATAACGAGACGGTCAGGCCCGGACATGTGCTGATCATTCCCGGCAATTTACACGGGGTTGTGAAGCGAAACGGCACCGGATTTAAAGTGGAGTTGATTGACGGCCCGCCGGTGAACCGGCATAAGCCGAGTGTTGATGTGCTGTTTCGCTCGGTGGCCCAGGCGGCCGGGCCACATTCGGCGGGAGCAATTTTAACCGGGATGGGCGACGATGGGGCGATGGGCCTGCAGGAAATGCGGGAATCAGGGGCCCTGACAATTGCTCAGGACCAGGCGACATCGACGGTTTTTGGCATGCCTCGCGAGGCGATTCGCCGGGGGGCCGCACGCATAGTGCTGCCGCTGGACCGGATTGCATCGGCCCTGCATCCATCGGGCGGGCAGTGGGAAAGCTGATCCACAATTTCGGGTATTGTTTTAAACTCTTTTAAAATTAGGTCTTGCGAGAGTTCGCCGGTTGTTGTTCAATAGTTTCAGATTTGTCATATAACAGCGAATTTTCGGTGCAGAATTGCCTGGAGCCTTTCCCTGATGGAAATGCAATCGGTTACCACTGATTGTAAAGACCAAACGGGTTTTAATATTGAAAATGATCGAAATGCAATAAGTGGTCCGGCCAGGTATTTCAATCATCCCGCCAACACGGCCTGGGTGCTTGTTTTTGTAGGGCTTGTGCTGGGTATATCAGGTGTGAAATATGCAGGGCTTTTGCCAGTCTTGATTTTCATTTCCATATTAACAGTTTTTAGTATCGGATTAATGCTGTTCAAAGGTGTTTCTGATCTGAAAGTTGCTGTTTTATGCATGGCATTTGCTGGTGTGGCAGGAAGTTTAAGGTATGAGAATGAAATTCATGGCTTTTCGGGTATTGAAATCAGGCATGTGGTGGATGACAGCTGGCCGAGGCTTTTGACATTTCAGGGATATATCATTGAGCGTGAGACATTTCAAAATGAGGCAGGTTCCGAGCCATTCTGCCGGGTTGTATTAAGAACCGAGAATTTAATAAGTAATGTCACCCTGGAGCCATGCCGTGGTTCCATTCTGGTGGAAGTGAAGCCGGAAGAGGTTTCGCGGTTGATGATCGGGCAGTCGTATCAGGTGACAGGCTGGCTGGAACCATTGCCGGAAGCGATGA
>JBJTRR010000824.1:0-2748 GCA_046076185.1 bacterium
CCAGAAATCAGGCATTTTCGCCCAAGGCCCGAGCTTTTGGTCTGGAATATCCACGCGGTATGCTGCTTCTGGGTATTCAGGGCTGTGGTAAAAGCCTTTGCGCCAAACTCGTTGCCAGACAGTGGAATATGCCGCTGCTCAGGCTTGATCCAAGTTCTCTTTATCAAAAATATGTCGGTGCTACGGAAAGTCGCCTGCGACAGGCACTTCAACAGGCACAGGCCATGGCACCCGTCGTGCTTTGGATCGACGAAATCGAGAAAGCTTTTGCCTCAGCGGCAGCCACTTCAGCCGATGGTGGTCTTTCCCAGCGCATGTTCGGAACTCTTCTGGCATGGATGCAGGAACATCGACATCCGATTTTTCTGGTAGCCACGTCCAACGATATCTCGGCACTCCCGCCAGAATTGATGAGAAAAGGACGTTTCGATGAAATCTTTTTTGTCGATCTTCCTGGCCCTATTGCCCGTAAATCCATTTTGACCACCCATCTGTTAAAAAGGAAACGTCAGCCAGAGAATTTCGATCTGGAAAAGCTGAGCAACGCCATGGAAGGTTTCTCAGGGGCTGAAATCGAACAGGCCGTGATCGCTGCACTATATGACGCTTACGCCCAAAATAGCGAACTTCAAAACAGCCATATTATGGAAGCGAGCAACCGTACACAGCCACTTTCCGTAGTCATGCGTGAAAAAATCGAGTCGCTGCGGCATTGGGCCAGCCAGCGATGCGTACCGGCTGAATGAACAAGTTCTTCTACTACGATTCGAAAACCAATTCAAAAGAGGCGGATTTATTAGACAATTACAGTCGGAGCAATGATCCGTCCAGAATCGTATTACTTCGAAACTATGCAAATAACCCATTTTCCAAGTTTAGCCTTCTTTCGTCAGATCATTCATATTCATTATAATTAATTAAATCGAAAGAGTCTCATTCATCGCTTCACAACATGTGTAAGCCAGAGCAAAGAGCCTAAACGGAGGCAAATTTATCATGAAAAATCGACGCCAACCGAAGTTTCGGCCATTTGTTCACGAACTTGAAGAACGTGCCGTGCCAGCAGTCACTGATCCGGTCGGCACTTTTGCCGTGATTGATGGCAAATTGGCCGCCACGAACCAGGCGACCGCCCCTCGTGTCAACTTTGACTTTCGGCTCTTTCGGTTCACTCGTCTGCAACTGGTCTCGGTGAAGGTTCAGGGAACTGCCTCCGATGGAGGCGACCTTTTGATGGGGCCGGCGGTGAACAACGTCAATCCTAACCCAGTGCCCAGCCCCAGGCCTCGGCTCACGCCCAGTGTTGTGCAGTTTCCTGCCGGAAGAAATGCCCAGATTGTTAATTTCAGGCCAGGCTCCTATACATTCCCGGTCTCTGGTGGATGGACAAACCGCCAGGGTTCTTATCATCTCTCATTTCAGCTTGTCGGCGATATCAATGGCGACAACACGGTAAACCGAAACGATGTTCGCATGCTGACCGATATCATGCGCAACCCTTCAAAATATAGCCAGCAAGTACTTTCATCGGCCGATTACGATGGCTCGGGCAAAGTTGACGCCAAAGACATTCGGCTCACTACACTTAATCTCCTTGCATCAGCTTATTTAAAACCTCTGGATTTTGCCACACAGATCAACACGTCGGTAACACCGGTTGTCAACGGCTATACCCGCGACGCCAATGCTTCCATTTTGGTTGGTGGTAGCCCGATGGCCTCGTATGTTGCGACAAACCTGACTGTAAACACCAGCCCAGAAATTGGTGGTTCTCTTTCTGCCACAGGAAATGGAGTGGCAACAGTGCCACTTCAACTTGGCCAGAACCAGTTGGCTGTTTCCCTGCACGACGGCTTTGGACAGTCGCTCAGCACTACTCTTAATATTCTGCGACTGCCTACAGCTGTGATGGTTATACCTGACCTTGGTGGCAGCGTGCCAAATTCAAACACGCCGGAAGCAATTTCTGCATTTTACAATAGCCGTGGAACACCTGCCGCAAGTCTCTCGGTCTCAAGCGAATATTTCCCGATGATTAATTACCTGATCGCCACAGGCTATTCTTTGAATCGCGACCTCTTCATCGCACCTTACGACTGGCGACTTACCCAGGCACCGGTTGATTCTGCTGCTGATGGCAATCTCTCAAACCTCACTTCTTCCGTCATCACCCAGGCCAACAGCCCATATCAAGTGGGCTACATAGGCAGCCTCATGGCCGCCATGGTAACAAACGACGCCACCATCAATTCGGTGGATATCGTTTCTGTAGGTGGTGGTTCGCTACTGGCACGCGCTTATGTTCAAAGCCCGGCGCTGGGAGGGTCGTTCAAGAATTCAGCAGGTGCTACACTTTCATTGCCAAAAGTGGAAAACCTGATCATGGCAAGCACACCTAACGAGGGTATTCCCCAGTTTTACAACCCATGGACTAACGATTTTAATGGTGCATTTGGCTCAAACACAGCCTCTGTCATGGGCAATCTCAACACCCTGTTCAGCGGTGTTGCCGCCGGCACATTGTCAATCCCCGGGCCTGATTACACAATCGATAAAGCCGCTATTACCGACCCGAATTCCGGCCAGCCGAGCCCACTGCTTTTTGCCAGGCTCTATTTCCCGTCATTCCGTCAGAATATTGCAGATTATAATTTCCTCTTTGTGAACGGGCAGCTGACAAACGTTAATACCGTTGCTGATGCCTCCCCACAACTCATGCTTGATCTTAATTCAGCAAATAAACCCGGA
>JBJTRR010000825.1:0-1515 GCA_046076185.1 bacterium
CAACTATCATTCGTCCAACGGCTCATTCCCGATGGCTGTGACGACGGCTTATTCGGATGTGGGTGTTCAGACAAACTGGGGGACGTTTGGCGCTTTGTCGCTGATGTTGCCTTATCTTGAGCAGGCGCCGCTTTACACATCAATCAACTTCAGTTGGAATTTGTGGCAGGGGCGGGGCAATATTGTGAACCTGACAGCTTGGCAGTCACGGGTAAGTGCATTTGAGTGTCCGTCAGATGGACTTGTCGGACGGGAGAATACCAATAATTATTTTGGATCTGTCGGAACAACGGTTGCGTTTCGAAGTCATGCCGAATCAACGGGAATTTTTTCACTGTCTCAAACGCATGGGATAGAGAGTATCACCGACGGCACTTCAAATACAATTGCCTATGCGGAAGCGCTGGTTTCAAGCACGGCTGGTTCAACAACGCAGCAGCGATGGCGTGATGGACCAGCACCATCCGGAGCAAGCCCCAGTGCGGCCTATTCGCTGCGTAATGGCCCTGACAACCTGGTGGCGATGCAGCGAGACTGGCAGGCATGTAACGGCTTCTTCCGTACAGATATCAATCGTGGCCAGCGTGGTTATCGCTGGGGCCTGAGCAATCTGGGTGAATCGCTATTCCAGACATTAATACCGCCGAATTCCACCGAATATCCCTGGAATTCCTGTCGGCTTGATTGCCCAGGCTGTGGTGCGCTGCATAGTGGGTATTATAATGCCACAAGTAATCATCCGGGCGGAGTCAATGTTGCTCTTGCTGACGGAAGTGTGAGGTTTATCAAGAGTTCCATCTCGATGCCGATCTGGTGGGCTTTGGGTACCAAAGCCGGAGGCGAGGTCCTCTCAAGCGATTCTTATTGAGCATTTTATGGATGCGGCGAAATTCTGTCCAAGCGTAAATGATGATTCAGGGGTATGCATAAGCCATTTGGCCGATGATGCTCCTGTATTTCTTATTCAGGAACGGAAGTTGGCTATTGATGTCATGCACCAAAACGGGCCTTGAGGAATTTGAATCATCAGGTAGAGATGCCCTGATTGTCCAAGAGGCTGTTGATTCATCAAAAGCTGATTGTGTTTTTCCGGTTCTTCGATGCATGGTGCTGGCCTTGATTGCCGGTCTGCTGGCGTCGATTACATCGTGGGTGGCAGGTGAATTGGTTTATGGTCGATTTATTCCGCCATTAATTGCAACGGGTGGATTTCCAACGATTGATGAGACTACCGCAGCCGAGAGAGCCCGGCGTAATGGTGTGACCACAGAGGCCGCAGTGACAGTTGCCATTCAGGGGGCGGCTCTTGGATTAGCACTTGGGCTGGCAGGTGGCATTATCGCAGGCAAAGGTAGATCAGCCCTGGGTTCAGGTCTTGCCGGTATGCTTGTCGCCGGATTTGTACCAGGAGCAGTCTCGGTCGGGCTGACACCGATTTTTCTTGAATACTACAACCCTGATAAGGACATGTTGCTGATGGCTCTTACGATCCATGGATGTGTTGCCATGTCGGAG
>JBJTRR010000826.1:0-6256 GCA_046076185.1 bacterium
CTCGAATCGCAGAAACGCCTTTACGGCGAAAACCTGAAACCCGGGCCCAAAACCTGGACTGATTTCTGTCAGACGCTTTTGATGAGTAATGAATTCCTCTATCTTGACTGACACCAGAAAGATGCTCGCCATGAATCAGGAAATGAATCTCTTTCAGGAAGCAGTCTCCAGGCGAGGCTTTCTCTCGCGATATGCAGGTGGGCTTGGCAGCCTTGCCGCCGCCCGGCTTTTGGCTGAAACCCGGGCTCTGGGTGAAACGGCCCCAGGCTTCAAAACAAAAGAGGGCAAAGCAAAGTCGGTCATTTGTCTGTTTCAGCATGGCGGCCCGAGCCAGATGGACTTGTTCGACCCGAAACCGCTTTTGCAGAAATACCACGGCCAGGCGTATCCCGGTGGTAATCTGGAAGTGCATTTCGACAAGCAGAAGGGCAATGTGCTTGGCAGCCCCTACAAATTTAAAAGGCATGGTGGCAGCGGCATTGAGCTGTGCGAATTGCTGCCGCACACAGCGGAAATCGCTGATGAACTGACAATGATCCGTTCCATGAAAACCGAGTCGGTTGATCATGAATCGGCCTTGCGGTTGATCCATACCGGGCGATTTCTGGCCGGAATGCCTGTCTGGGGCACGTGGGTGGTTTATGGACTGGGTTCCGAGAACGAAAATCTGCCGGCATATGTTGTTTTGACTGACCCGGGCGGGCTGCCGGTTGACGGCGAACGCAACTGGTCATCAGGCTGGATGCCAGCTCTCTATCAGGGCACGCCGTTTCGATCGGGCCCAACCCCGGTGCTTGATCTCAAAACACCGCCCGAACTAACAAACGACGCTCGCCAGAATCAAATGCAATTGCTGCAAGGCCTGAACCGGCGACATTTGGCCAGACACCCAAAAAATACCGAGCTTCAGGCCCGCCTGCGTAATTTTGAAACAGCAGCCAGAATGCAACTCACGGTGCCCGATTTGCTCGACTTTTCCAAAGAGAGCGAAGCCACTCGGAAAATGTATGGGCTTGAAAATCCGGCAACGGCCGAATATGGCCGCCGCTGCCTGCTGTCCCGACGCCTTGTTGAAAATGGTGTCCGCTTCGTGCAGCTTTACATGAAAGGGCAGCCATGGGATACGCACAGCAACAATGCCCAGAGCCTGAAGGGGCTTTGTGCGACGACTGATCAGCCATCGGCGGCTTTGGTGAAAGACTTGCGGCAAAGGGGCCTGCTTGACTCGACGATTGTCATCTGGACTGGTGAGTTTGGCCGATTGCCCATCTCTCAAGGTGCTGATGGCCGCGACCATAACCGCCACGCCTTTTCCATGTGGATTGCCGGCGGCGGATTCAGGCAGGGATACACCCATGGCGCAACCGATGATTTCGGTTATTCATCGGTCGATAAAGTTGTCACCGTGCATGACCTTCATGCTACATTGCTGCATGCACTCGGGCTGGATCATCAGATACTATCACTTGAGCATGACGGCCGCGAAACAAGCCTGAGCGACGCCGAAGTGACCGGTGCCAGAATTGTGCATGAATTATTGCAGTAAATGCAATTCAATAGAATTGAAATTGCATATCTGAAATCAATCAGATTGAAAACGGGTGCCCTGTATCCAGGTTTCCAAGACTTTAATTTCAGGGCAGGGGCCAGTTTCATCAACTGCCCAGATTGAGCCTTCCCAGAGGTCGCCAATTCCGAGCGAAGGCACTTCGGCGTTCAGCAATTTTGCAGGATTTCGGCTGACTGTATTTGCGGCGGTGGCAAAATCCCAGCCAGTGGCTGCCATCAGGTTTGACAATCCTTCGGGAAGATTCTGATTCGAGCCAGCCAGATAAGGTGTGTCAGCCACGACAACCTTGCCTGAAGGATCAACTGCCCATGCGCCATAGGTGCCAACCGGCATACCGGCCAGCGGGCTGTGGTCGCTGACAAGAATCAGGCGATCAAGGGTTTTGGCCCGACTGATCACTCTAATGAAATCTCGCCCGATGTGGTGCCCGTCACAAATGAGCGAAGCACTCAGTCGATCATTGGCTGCCTGGGCCCAGATCTGGTTTGGATGTCGCGGAAGTTCAGCCACAATGCCGTTGCCCAGGTGTGTGCTGAGCCTTGCTCCGGCCGCCACAGCCGATTCAATCTGATCTGCCGAAGCTGCTGTGTGGCCAATGCTTACAACGATTCCGGCTGCGCACGCCGAACGGATGAATTCCATGCTTCCCGACCGCTCGGGGGCCAGTGTGATCAGGCGGATGCGGCCGCCGCTGGCCTCCTGCAAATCGCAGAGTTCTGTCAGAGTCCAGTCGCGAACATGTTCTTTCGGGTGCGCTCCACGAAAGCCGTCACGTTCAGAAATGGCCGGGCCTTCTAGATGTATGCCTGCGATCATGCGATCAACCAGCGGGTCAGCATTGCAGGCTTCAGCAATTGTTGCCACGCCATGGCGAAAGCCCTCACGCGAGGCGGTAATCAGCGTGGGCAATAGGCGGGTTGTGCCCAGGCCTGGCTGAGCCCTGACAATCTGTATTACCTGCTGCACCGAGATGTCGGCATCAGAAAATGAAATTCCCCATCGACCATTGGTTTGAATATCCCAGACGGATGGCAGAATCCAGATTCTTGAATTGTGGTCGCCCGCCTTGGCCTGGGGCTCGTAACGCATCGATTGGATACGGCCACCGGTAATTTCAATTTCAACATGGATCGATTCACCAACGCCCGCAAGATAACCGGAAAAATGGTGAGATTCCTGCGACATGACCCAAGTATGCTCCACGCCATCGGGGTTTCAGTGAACCAGCGTAAATTCCATTGATTCTGACAAAACGGGGTGATAGATTCAGCGGGGCCTGGCCTGCCTCTGGCGAAGCGAAGCACCCACAAAGTCGCGAAACAGAGGGTGTGCCTTGGTCGGCTTCGAGAGAAATTCCGGATGAAACTGCACCGCCAGAAACCAGGGATGCCCCGGCAATTCAATGATTTCAACCAGTTGCCCATCAGGCGAAAGGCCACTAGCCACCATGCCCGCCTGGGCGAATCGATCCCGATAATCGTTATTGAATTCGTAGCGGTGGCGATGTCGCTCATTAATTTCCAGCTTTTCATAAGCCTTGGCGGCCAGCGAATTCGCCTGAAGCACGCATGGCCATTTGCCAAGCCGCATGGTGCCGCCACGCTCGTTAATCTGTTTCTGCTCTTCCATCAGGGCGATCACCGGATGATGCGTGTCCTGATGAAACTCAGTGCTGTTAGCATCCGCAAACTGTAAAACATCGCGGGCAAATTCAATCACAGCGCACTGCATGCCAAGGCAAATGCCGAAAAATGGAATGTTGTTTCGTCTGGCATAGCGAATGGCTTCAATTTTACCCTCAATTCCACGCATGCCAAAGCCGCCCGGAACGAGAATACCATCTGCACCACCCAGCAGGGCCTCAGCACCCTGATTCGAGATTTCCTCAGCCTCCACCCGCCGAACCACAACGCGTGACTGATGTGATATGCCGGCATGATCAAGCGATTCATAGATCGACTTATAAGCGTCACGATGCTTGATGTATTTGCCAACGACAGCAATGGTTACTTCTGACTTCGGCTGCTTGACTCGCTCAACCAGTTGTCGCCAGTCAGATATCTCAAGAGACCCCGCCTTCAGCCCCAGACGCTTGACAATCAATTCATCAAGGCCGTTATTCACCAGCGACAAAGGCACTTCGTAAATCGTAAATTCCTTGTCACGTTCTTCAATAACCGCCTTTTTGTCAACATTGCAAAAAAGGGCGATTTTATCTTTGTCGCTTTGTGGAATTGGGTGCTCAGTCCGGCAAATCAAAATATCGGGCTGAATTCCGATCTCTCGTAACTGGCCAACCGAGTGTTGCGTCGGCTTGGTTTTAAGTTCACCGGCCGCTTTGAGATAGGGCACAAGCGTCAGATGGATGTAAAGGCAGTTTTCGCGGCCTACTTCAAGTGCAAACTGGCGAATGGCCTCAAGAAAGGGCAGGCTTTCGATATCGCCAATCGTGCCACCAATTTCGGTGATCACCACGTCAACATCATCGGTGGCCAGCCGATAGACCATGTCCTTAATTTCGTCGGTCACATGCGGGATGACCTGAACCGTGTTGCCTTCATAAAAAGAGCCCTCCCGTTCTTTTTGGATAACCGAGAGGTAAATCTTTCCTGTGGTTGTATTTGAGTCGCGATTTAATAGTGAATTGGTGAATCGCTCGTAATGACCCAGATCAAGGTCGGTTTCCGAACCGTCGTCAAGCACATAAACTTCGCCGTGCTGGTAGGGGCTCATGGTGCCGGGATCGACATTGATATAGGGGTCAAACTTCTGGAGCCTGACCCTCAGCCCGCGTCGTTCAAGAAGCATGCCGATCGATGCCGAAGTCAGCCCCTTGCCCAGCGAACTGACCACACCACCTGTCACAAAAATATGCTTTGCCATGTCATCTCGAAGTGAAAAGTCGCAGAGTCAATCATTGCCCCGGAATTCGCAATAGTCTATCATGAAATATCGAGAAATTGGAGATTCAAGTGGAAAATTGATCAATCCCCTTGCTCTTCAGGCTTACTCTCAACGGCTTGCCTCACATGCCCACTGAACCATCACAACCGGCACCACTCGCAACCCGCCTCTCGCGACGGTCGTTTCTGGGTCAGTGTTCATCGGCGGCAGGCAAGGTTGCGTCGGGCGTGGTTGCTGCTCCGCTTGTCATTCAAGCTGAACTTGAAGCCGCTCTGGACAAGAAAAAACTCAGGCTCGGCTTGCTGGGCGTCGGTCATCAGGGTTTGCGATGGGCCGAAGCGATTCAGACTTCGGCAGACACTGAACTTGTCTCGTGGTTCGACCCCGAAGCGTCTCAACTTGAAAAAGCCGCCGGATTGCTGCGGAAAAAAGGCATTGCCGGGCCGCATGCCGCTTTGCCAGAATCGAGTCTGCTGGAAAATGCCGAAGTTGATGCGATTGTGGTCGCCTCGCCCAGTCATTTGCATTTCCAGCAGATCATTCGTGCCATCGAATGCAGTAAGCATATTCTTGCCGAAAAGCCTGTTGGTTTCAATTCAGTTGAAATCAGGCAGATCGAAAAGAAACTTGGCGAAACGGATCTGTCTGTTTTCATGACGGCATGGAACAGGCGATATTGCCCCGAGCGTCAGGCCCTGATGAAATGGCTGAAAACCAGCCCCATGGGCAAAATGCTTGAAATGCAGATCAGCTGGAATCAGCCGCAGGGCCCGCCACAGGGCCGAAACGGCTGGATGCTGGAAACAAAGGCAACTGGCGACTGGTTGGCCGAGCACGGCGACCACGTTTGGGACTTATTATTTGAACTTCGACCAGAAACGTCTCCCAATGTTGTCAAAGCCGTTCGCCATGGCCAGAAGGAGCGGCCAAGCCGATATTTCTCTGTGGTTCTTGACTGGCCCGATGGCTGCCTGGCTCATTTCAGGCACAGCATGCTGCCAAATTCCGGGTTCCTTCCACCGGGCCTCTCATTTCTCCTTCAATTTGAGAATGGTGTTGTCGATTTAATCTCGGGCCGAATTTCTGCATCAACCAAAATCAATCCAGCAAAATCTGTATTCAGTCGAAGTGATAATGAATTACATTCGGTGTTAAGTGTATTCATCGACCGAATTTCAGGTTCAGATTCTGTTGTAAATCGTGAAAATCTGGCAGAGTTGGCAAGAGCCGGGCAAATTCAAAGTTTGCGTGACTCGATCGCCGAACAGTTTGTCCATTTGCATTGAGGCTCAAACCCATGGCACGCAAGCCGAAACATAACCCCGGCCAAAAAAAGTCCGAAATCAAATCAAAAACCAGTGGAACGATTAAATTACCAGGCGAAGGTGATATGCCCCATGTTTTCCTTCCAGAATCAATGAATCTTGATTTCCAGGAGATCTTTAACGGGGTGTATAACGCGTTAATATCAACAAACAACTCAGTTTCAGGCAAGCCGGGTGACCTGGACGAACTAAAAAAAGAGATGAATAAGTTGATGGATTCTCTGAACGATGATGTCGTAAGAGAAGATCCGTCTGTTTTACAAAAAGAGAAGTACGATTATTCCAAAATCAGTGTTATTAAATTCAGGGAAGAACTGTTTTGCCCGGAACGATTGCAGAAGTTATTCACCGATAATGAATATGAAATAGATATGATTAATGACAGGGATTTTATTGTAATCAGCCAAACAGGGTGCATAGTTCTGGTGCGTGTTTCAAAGTATCTTCCGCTTGTCAG